>QHYA01000027.1 GCA_003223995.1 Acidobacteriota bacterium
ACGAGCACCGTGAGCGAGAAGCTCAGACCCTTCTCGCTGTCGTTGGACTCGACCCTCGCCTCTTCACCGCGCGGCGAAAGAAGCCTGGGAGCGGTCACCAGCCCGCCCGTCTCGAGGTCGCGGACCCGGGCGTCGCACTGGAAGGAGTTGGGGGGATCGGAAACCGGCTTGATGTCCAGCTCGAGAGCGTAGCGATTGAACGCTATGGTCTGAGAAGCGGACGACCTTTGGACACCCCACCCCAGAAGAACCAGAACAGCCGCTCCCAACAATAACGCGGGCCTCATTCGCACCGAACGTGTCATAGCGTCTCCTGTATTCGAGGATCCCAGTTGCAAGCTCTGTCGAGGTTGCGCCTATCAGAGGATCCTGCCGACAAGGCGGAGTCGACAAAACCCAGGATGGAATGTAGGGCACTCGCCTCATTCATGGTAGGCAGGTGTCGAATCTCGTGCGGCGATATCGCAGCAGGGGGGGGGAGGTGCGGAACTACGCAGATTTGTCAGGGCGGATCGAGGCGGGCCTCACCGACTGCGGCACGGCGAGCTCCGCGTGGCGGAAACACCCGATCAGGTGATCGTTCACCATTCCGACGGCCTGCATGAAGGCATAGCAGATCGTGCTACCCACGAACTTGAACCCGCGCTGGCGCAGGTCCTGGCTCAGGGCATCGGACTCCGCCGTACGGGCCGGCAGCTTCCGCAGCGAGCGCCGCCGGTTCTGTTGCGGCCGCCCCCCTACGAACCGCCAGACGTAAGCATCGAAGCTTCCGAACTGTCTCTGGACGGCTAGGAAGACCCGCGCGTTCTGGACGGCTGCGGCAACCTTCAGGCGATTGCGGACGATGCCTGGGTTGCGCAGGAGCGCCGCCTGCTTCCGCGCGTCGAATCGTGCCACGCGGGCCGGATCGAATCCTGCGAACGCTTCCTGGTAGGCGTCGCGCTTCTTCAGGATCGTCTCCCAGCTCAACCCCGCCTGCGCGCCCTCCAGGAGCAGGAACTCGAACAGGACGGAGTCGTCGTGAGCCGGGACACCCCACTCGGTGTCGTGGTAGGCGATCATCAGGTCCCCGCGCGCCCAACCGCACCGCCCGAGCTTCCTCACGGTCGCCCCCTTGCTCAGGTCCTCGTGTCTCCCGTATCGCCTCGGCGTCGATGGTGATGTCGACGTCGTTTCCGACCACGATTCCGCCTTTCTCCAGCGCGGAATTCCAGCTCACGCCGAAGTCATGGCGCTTGATCCTGGTCCTCGCAAGGAAGCCCGCACGCACCTTGGGGCCCCGATCAACCCCGCCCTCCCACCAGGGGGTCTTCCACTGCCCGAGGTAACGGACTTCGAGCGGAATCCTTCGAGTGACTCCTCGGATCGTCAGGTCGCCCCACAGAAGGCAGTCGTGGTCGCCGAGCAGGTCGATCTCGTTCCCTGAAAAGATGATCGTAGGATATCTCTCCACGTCCAGGAAGTCCGCGCTCCTCAGATGAGCATCACGCTCGGCGTCCCCGGTCCAAATCCCCCGGGCGTCGATCCGTGCCTCCACCGAACCGGGTCGTGGATCGCCCGGCTCGAACTCCAGGCTCCCCTGGATGTTCTTGAAGTGCCCGCGGACGTCGGTGACCATCATGTGCCGGACGGAGAATTCGGCCGCGGTATGGCCGGGCTCCAGGATCCATTTCGCCATCATTCACCTCGTTGATTTATCTTTCCATTTCAGTCTATGTAGCCGAGTGAACGGAGCCGCTCCTTCTGCTCCTCGTTCAGTTCGATTGCCCGGGACAGTCCCCGCCCCTTGCCCCAGCTCTCCCTCCAGGCGACAAGGGCTTTTCGAAGCGTTTCATCCAGGGCCGGATCGCCGCTGGAGGTGCGGCTGGAGATGCGGCTGGAGATATTGGTCTGCTCGGCGGGATCGGCCGAAAGGTCGAAGAGCTCCTCGGCCCCCGTCACCCTGGATTGAATGAACTTGTATCGCTCGGTCCTCACGCATGCGAGCCTGCCGTGAAGGTCGCCGAATGCGTGCGCCGGCTCGGCCCCGCGGACCGCGCCGCCCCCGGAGTTCCCGCCCCCCGCCGCCGCTCCGGGATCGCTGGCGATGAGGGAGGAGAGGTCCCGCTCCGCGTTCGGCCCTTTCGGTGCCGGGGCTCCGAAACCCGAAGGGGGCTTCAGACCGGCGATGCCGATGAGAGTGGGGGCGATGTCCATCAGCCTCACCTGCTGCGCAACGACCTTCCCCGCTGGGACCTTCCGCGGATAGCGAATCACGAGCGGAACGAGGAGGCTCTCGTCGTAGAGCGACCTGCGGTGCCCCTTGTTGCCGTGCTCGAAGAACTCCTCCCCGTGGTCCGCCGTGGCGGCGACGATCGTGTCGTCGAAGACCCCGAGCGACTTCAGGATCTCCATCAGGCGGCCGATGTGAAGGTCCGTGAAACGGATCTCCCCATCATACAACGCGATCACGTGCTCGAGATCGCGCGGGTCCATCCCCGGACGGATTTGCGGGTTTTTCATGTAGTTCTCGGCGGTCACCGAACCGCGGTAGCCGGGGTCGAACATCGTATCGAAGGGAGGAGGCGGCGCGTAATCGTAATGGACGTCCCACATGTGAAGGAAAATGAAGAAAGGGCGCTGCCTGCCTTCACGGTCCCAGCGCGACAGCCAACTCCCGACGGTGCGGAGGAGCAGAGGCGAGGTGATACCGCGGTGCGAGAACTGGGGAGAAGAATTCGTCACGCTGTAATCGTCGTAGTGCTCGAACCCCTGGGAGAAGCCGTACTCCGCCTCCAGGTAAGGCCCGGACGTGAATCCCGCCGTGGCGTAGCCCGAACGCCTCAGGGCCTCCGCCAGCGTCAAGACCCCCGGCCGCAGCCTCATGCGATCGAGGATCACCCCGTGCCCTTCCGGAGGCAGCGAGGTGAGCATCGTCAGATGGGCTGGGAGGGTCCAGGAGGTCGAGGAGACGACCGTCTTGAAGCGGACCCCTTCGCGCGCCAGAGCGTCGATGGAGGGGCTCGTCTCGCGGGGGTACCCGTCGCAGTGGAGGTGGTCGGCGCGCAGCGAATCGACCGAGATCAGAAGGATATTGGGCAGTCCCTTCGTGGCGGAGATGGCTGGCGCAGGGCCGGAGTCGGATCCCAGCGCCGTGGCGGCCGCAGCGGCCCCCGTCGCGAGCAGGATCGTTGCGGCATCGAAGATGGTATAGAAGGCGACGAGTTGCCCCACGCGTTCGAGGTTGCGGAATGTCAGCAGGAGGCCGATGAACATCGCAGCGGCGATCGCGCACGCCACCACCCAGCTCAGGGGAGGCAAGCGGTCTCCCAGCAGGTGACGGACGAGACCCTGGATGCCGGCGACGGCGAAGGCTACGGGGACGCCGAGCGCATACACCAGCGCCCAGAACTCGCCGCGGGGAAGGGCGCCGCGCGAGCCGGTGCGCCGGGCGGCGGCGGCGACGGCAGGCGCCAGCGCAGCGGCGACCACACACAACAGCAGGAGGTTGACGGCGATGGCGAGGCAGAGGAAGCGGGCCAACTCCCCTGGTCGGGCCAGGTCGAAGGGGAGATTCACCAGCTTCCGGACACGGAACAGCAGGTCCAGGTCGAGCTGCTCCAGGCCCCGGTTCAGAAGACGAAAAAGCCTGAGATGGCCGACCCTTCCTATCCCGCTGATCCGACCCAGAGCCAGGACGTCGATGACGGAAACGATGACGGCCGCCGCGCCGCTTCCCAGAAAGAGCGTCGCGACCGGGCGGCCGGTCCCGCCGGATCCCGCTGCTGTCGGCACCCCCCGAGTATAGCCGAGCAGAAACGGCCAGCCAGTAGCCCTACAAGCCTGGCTTATTAGAGGGACACCGCTTAGAGGGACACCGCGGCGGGTTACCTCTTCTCGAGGGGATACCCGGCCTCACGCCAGGCCCGGATCCCTCCGTCCATTGAGAGGACGTTCCTGTAGCCCATCTTCTGGAGGCTTTCGGCGGTCAGTGCCGAGCGGAATCCCCCGCCGCAGTAGAGGACGATCTCCTCGTCCTTGTCCGGGATGAGGGTTTCTATGTCCCGCTCCAAGACCCCTCGGCCGATGTGCCTGGCGCCGGCGGCGTGCTCCTTCTCGAACTCGTGGTCCTCCCGGACGTCCACGAAGTGGAATGTCTCGCCCCGATCCCGCTTGGCCTTGACGTCGGCAGCAGAGCACTCTCGGACCTTCCGCTTGGCCTCCTCGACCAGCTTGAGAAACCCCGAATTGTGCTTCATGAGTTCATTGTAGCTCATCGGATCGAAGCCGCCGGTGGGATGCGGTTCCTTCCACCGCCCTCGGTATCCATCAATGGACTGCGCTCCTGTAACTCTACCTCAAGCTCAGTTCCTTCAAGGAAGTCGTAGAGGACAGGCAATGCGGGGAGCTGGACCTGCAGAACATGATATGAGGGGTGCTTGAATCGCCATGGGGTCTCCGATACTCTCGTGGACGATCGGAGGTCCCTCATGCCGAACCGTGCGAAGGACTGGATCGCGCAGGCCGAACGCGACCTGGAGCAGGCGACAGCGTCCCAGGAGCAGGGCCGACACGAATGGGCCTGCTTCGCGGCCCAGCAGTCCGCCGAGAAGGCGGTCAAGGCCTTGCACCTTGCCCTCGACCAGAAGCCGTTGGGTTACTCGGTCTCCCGGCTCCTGCGCGAGCTGCCGGTCCCCGTGGAATCCGCGCTCGTCGAGAAGGGGGAAGTCCTCGACAGGGTTTACATCCCTTCCAGGTATCCCGACTCTCATCCCGGCGGCGCCCCCTTCGAGCATTACGGGCCGCCTCAGAGCGGGGAGACGATCCAGCATGCCCGCGCGATCCTCGATTTCGTCCGTTCCAAGATGCCCTGACCGATCCATCTCAGCAAGCCCATATGTTGGTCGCCTGGTCCCAGCCCGGTTGCCGCGGACGAGTGACGGGGTGGGCGAGTTCACCCGAGGGGCGGGAAAGCGAGGCCCTGCGTGGGGTTGATGCGGGGCTATGGGGTCGACTTTGGCGGCTCGCTGCCTTCCTCGGCGGCGTGCCTCCTTGTCAGCTTCACGAGCGTCGGTCCTGCGGCGAGAAGGAAATCCCAGAGCAGGGAGAGAGGCGAAATCGATGGTGGAGATGGCGCGGCCTGACCGTTGGCGCTCCTCCGCCGCGACAGAAAGGGCCCGAGCCCCCCGAGCAGGAAGCCGGTGGAGAC
>QHYA01000028.1 GCA_003223995.1 Acidobacteriota bacterium
TAGAGCGTCAGCGTCTGGGAGAAGAGAAGGCCTCCCACGACCGCGAGCCCGAGCGGCCGGCGCGACTCGGCCCCTGCGCCCCAGCCGAGGGCGATCGGCAGCGTTCCCATCAGGGCGGCCATCGTCGTCATCATGATCGGGCGGAACCGTATCAGGCAGGCCTCGACGATCGCCTCGTACGGGGTCTTCCCTTCGTTCCTTTCGGCGTCGATGGCGAAGTCGATCATCATGATGCCGTTCTTCTTGACCAGCCCGATGAGCAGGATGATCCCGACGAAGGCGTAGATCGACAGCTCCGTCCGGAAGAGCATCAACGTGACCAGGGCCCCGAACCCGGCGAAGGGGAGAGCGGAAAGGATCGTCAGGGGATGGATGAAGCTCTCGTAGAGGATCCCCAGCACCATATAGATGACCAGGATCGCGAGGACCAGCAGCATCCCCAGCCCTTGCAGGGAGGATTGGAAGGCCTGGGCCGTTCCCTGGAAGCTCATGGTGATGCGGTCGGGCAGCACCATGAGGGCGAGCCTCCCCACGTCCTTCACGGCGTCGCCCAGGGAGACCCCCGGTTTCAGGTTGAACGAGATCGTCACGGCGGGAAGCTGGCCGGAGTGGTTCACGCTCAGGGGGCCGAGGGTCTGCTTCAGCCCTGCCACCCCGTCCAGGGGGACCAGCTCGTCAGAGGACGAGCGGACATGCAGCAGGGGGAGGACCGAGGGGTCATCCTGGTACTGGGGGAGCAGCTCCACGATGACCTGGTACTGGTTGTTCGGGGCGAAGATCGTGGAGACCTGCCTGGAGCCGTAGGCGTCGTAAAGCGCGTTCTCGATCTGCGCGGCGCTCACTCCGAACGTGGCGGCCCTGTCCCGCTGGATCTCGATATTCACCTGCGGATTCTTGATCTGGAGGTCGCTCGTGACATCCATGAGACCGGGCAGGCTTGCCATCTTCTCCGTGAGCTGCGGCGCGTAGCGATAGAGCTCGTCCGTGTCCGACCCCTGCAGTGTGACCTGGTACTGGCTTCGAGTCAGCCGCCCTCCGATCTGGATCGGCGGAGGGTTCTGCATGTAGACACGGATGCCGGGGACCTGCGCCAGCTTCGCCCGCAGCCGGGCGATCACCTCGTCCACTGGCGGCCTCTCCGACCGATCCCTGAGGCGGATGAAGATCACGCCCGTGTTGGAGCTCGTGAATCCTCTCCCTCCCGCGCTGGAGAAGAATCTGTCCATGTCAGGGTCCTGCTGGACGACGGCGTTCAGGGCCCGCTGGTGCTCCACCATGGCAGAGAACGAGATCCCCTCCGGCGCCTCCGTGAAGGCGAAGATCCGGCCGGTGTCCTCGCTCGGGAGAAAGCCCTTCGGGATGACGGCGAAAAGGTAGAGGGTCGCCGCCAGGATGGCTGTGGAGAGAGCGATCGTGGCGAACCGGTGGCGGAGCGCTCCTCTCAGCGTGACTTCGTAGAGGCGGAGCATTCCCTGGAAGAACCCTTCCGATGCCCGGTAGAGCGGACCATGCCGCTGCTGGGCGGGAGGTCGCAGGAAACGGCTGCTGAGCATCGGGGTCAGGGTCAGCGAGACGAAGCCCGAGACAAGGATCGCGACGCCGATCGTGACGGAGAACTCGCGAAACAGACGGCCGATGAGCCCGCCCATGAAGAGCACCGGAATGAACACGGCCGCGAGGGAAAGGGTCATCGAGACGATCGTGAATCCGATCTCCCGCGATCCCGTCAGGGCCGCCTGGAACGGCTTTTCCCCCATCTCCATGTGGCGAACGATGTTCTCGAGCACGACGATGGCGTCATCGACCACGAACCCCACCGAAAGGGTCAAAGCCATGAGCGAGAGGTTGTCGAGGCTGTAGCCGAGAATGTACATCACCGAGAAGGTCCCGATGACCGACATCGGCAGGGCGAGGCTCGGGATGACGGTGGCCGAGAGGTTGCGCAGGAACAGGAAGATGACCAGAACGACCAGGGAGAGGGTCAGCAGCAGCGTGAACTTGATGTCGTTCACGGAGGCCTGGATGGACTCCGAGCGGTCGTACAGGACCTGCAGGGAGACGGAGGCGGGAAGCTGCTGCTCGAACAGGGGGATGAGCTTCTTGACGGCGCCGGCCACCTCGACCGTGTTGGTGCCCGGCTGCCGCTGGATCGCCAGGACGACGGAGCGCTGTTCGACATTGTGGTCCACGTACCAGGCGGCGGTCTTGTCGTTCTCGACGCCGTCGATGACGCGGCCCAGCTCCTGGAGGCGCACGGGAGAGCCGTTGCGGTAGGCGACGATCAGGGGGCGGTAGGCCTCCGCCTGCGTGAGCTGGCCGTTCGCCTGGACGGTGAAGGCCTTGTGAGCTCCATACAGAGTCCCCGTCGGGAGGTTGACGTTCTCGTTCTGGAGCGCGGTCGCGACCTCGTCGATCCCCATCCCCCGCGAGGCAAGCGAGCGGGGATCGAGCTGGACGCGGACGGCGAACTTCTGGGATCCGAAGACCGTCACCTGCGCCACCCCGCTGATCGTGGAGATCCGCTGCGCCATCATGGTCTCGCCGTACTCGTCCAGGGTGGGGAGAGGAAGCGTCGGCGAGGTGAGGGCGATGTAGAGGATCGGCTGATCGGCCGGGTTGACCTTCTGATAGGTGGGAGGGCCGGGCATGTCCCTGGGCAGCTGAGAGGCGACCTTGGCGATGGCGGACTGAACGTCCTGGGCGGCGGCGTCCAGGTTGCGGCTCAGGCTGAACTGAAGGGTGATCTGTGTGAATCCGAGGAAGTTGGTCGAGCTCATCGAGTCGAGCCCGGCGATCGTCGTGAACTGCCGCTCGAGCGGGGTCGCGACGGCCGACGCCATCGTCTCGGGACTCGCGCCGGGGAGGCTGGCGGAGACCTGTATGGTCGGGAAATCGACGTTGGGCAGGTCGGAAACCGGCAGGAGCCGGTAGCCCATCGCCCCGAACATCAGAATGCCCAGCATGATGAGGGTCGTCATGACCGGGCGGCGGATGAACAGCTCGGAGAGGTTCATGTCGAGGCTGTCTTGATCTCGACCTTCGCTCCTGGAACCAGGCGGAGCTGACCGTCCGTGACCACCTTCTCCCCCGCCTGGAGCCCCTTTTCGACGACGGCCAACTGCTCGAAGGTGCCGGCCGTGACGACGGGGCGGGATTCCACCGTGAGATCGGGTTTCACGACGAAGACGAACTGACCTTGCTGGCCCGTCTGGACCGCCTGCGACGGCACGGTCAGCGCGCCGGAGCGAATCGTCAGCCGCAGGCGGACGTCAACGAACTGGCCCGGCCAGAGCTTTCTGTCATCGTTCGGAAAGGTCGCCTTGAGGAGGATCGTTCCGGTCTTCACGTCCACGGCGTTGTCCAAGAAGGTCAGCTCGCCCGCCCCAGGGTCCGATTCTCCCTCCGAAGCGGCGGTTGCGACTTTCAGCTTCCCCGCCTTCTGGAACCTCTTGATGTCGGCCAGTTGCTGCTGCGGGACGGAGAAGGCGACGTTGACGGGACTGATCTGGTTGATGACGACCAGCGGAACGTCGTTCGCCTTGACGATGTTCCCCTGATGGACCATCAACCTCCCCGTCCGGCCGTTCACGGGAGAACGGATGGTGCAGTAGCCGAGCCGGATCCGAGCATCCTCTACGGCGGCCTTGGCCGCGTTGACGACGGCCGCGAGGGCGTCGGCGTTGGTCTTCATCCGATCGTACTGCTCCTGGGTGACGAAGTCCTTGCTGACGAGGTCCTTGTAACGGACGAGGTCCGCCTCGGCGTTCTTCAACTGGGCCGCATCCCTCTCCTGGGCCGCCTGGGCCTGCTCGAGGGCCGCCCGATGCGGCCTCGGATCGATGCTGAAGAGGAGATCTCCCTTTTTTACGTCCTGACCCTCTTCGAAGGCGGCCCGCGTGAGCTCTCCGTCGACCAGAGCCTTGATCGCCACGGTCGAGTAGGGCTCCACGGTCCCGATGGCGCGCACCTCGACCGGGACATCCTTCTGGACGACGGAGCCGATGGTGACGGGGACGGCCTCCTGCTGTCGAGAAGCCTGGCTCGAGCCCGAGCAGCCGATCGGCGCGAGAAGGCCGAGGGCCGCCGCGGCGACGGCACCCATTGCCGGCGAAGGTCGTCCTCTTCCCCGCCGGTCCATGTGCGCCGGCGGCTTCGCGAGTGCCGGCGGCTTCGGATTCTCGGGCCTGTCGAATCTCATGGCTGATCTCTCCTCTCGCTGCCAGGGGAGGGATGCGTGGCCGGTGTGGGAGCTCCGAGCGAGCCGGTGTCATGCGCGAGCTGGGCCAGGGAGAGGAACCAGTCGGTTCTCGCCTGGACCTGCTGGGCTCTCGCGTTCTCGAGCTGGCTCTGGGCGGTGAGCAGGTCGATGATGCTGCTGACTCCCGCCTTGTAACGCTCCGAGGCCGCCTCGTAGGATTTCTCCGCGCTCGCCAGCAGATCCTTGCTCGTCCCGATCCTGACGGCCGCGGTCTTGAGGTTGTAGTAGCTCGTCCAGACCTGGAGGACGATCTGCTGCTGCAGACCGGCGAGCTGCTCTCGAGCCCCATTGGCGTCCTCCCTCGCCCGCCTCACGTCGTAGTTGTAGGAGAGCCCGTTGAAGAGGGGGACCCGCAGCATCAGGCCGGCCGTGTAGGTGTTCGTCGCGTTCGTCCCGCCGTCGAAGGAGATGCGCCCGGCGCTCAGGTTCGTCGTCAGAGAGGGCCTGCCGGTCGATTGCACGTCCCGGATGCGTGCCTCGGAGCCGAGCACCCGGGAGCGGGCCGCAGCCAGCTCCGGCCGGTTCTTCTGCGCCTCGTCGATCAACCGTTCGACATCCTGGGAGACCTGCGAAAGGTCCGGCTCCGGCATTTCCCCGGACGGAAGCTGCACCTCGAGGACGGTCGAGGCCGGAAGTCCCGCCGCCGTGGCGAGCAACCCTCGCACGGTCTGGACGGCCCCTTCGACCGTTTCGAGAGCGAGCTGAGACTGGGAGAGGGACGTCCTGGCCTGGAGCACGTCCGCGATTGTCGCGACCCCGGCCTGGTGGCGCTGCTCGGCGGCGTCCAGGTCCACTTGGGCCCCTTTCGTGTTCACCTGAGCGGCCTGGAGAAGGGCCTTCGTGTTGAGGTACTGGTAGTAGGCCTGCTGGACCTTCAGCACCACGTCCTGGATCGCCTGGTTGTGGGTCCAGTCCGCGGCGATCAGCGCCTGGCGCGCCTGCTCGACCGATGCGGAGCGTCCTCCGAAATCGAAGAGCAGATAGCCCAGAACGAGATTGGGACCGTAGCTCGTGCTTTGAAAGACGAAACGGCCGCCGACGGCCGCGCCCCTCGTAGCGGTGATGCTGGCGTCCAGGGCGATGGCGGGGTAGTAGCTTCCCCTCTCGCTTCCCAGGGACGCCGCGGCGGCGCGCGCGGCCGACCAGGCTTCCCGAGTCTGAGGGCTCTTGCGCAGGGCGAGGTCGATCAGCTCCGGCAGCCCCCAGTTCTGCGCCGACTCGAGCAGATCGGGCGGGATCGACGGTTGCGGGGCGGGCGTCGCTTCGGTCTCCGCGGAGACAGGGGGAACCCAGAAAGCCGAAGGCGAGACCGCCGTGCCGGGCTCGGTCCGCCTCCCCTCGAGCCCGTGGATGCAGCCAAGACAGCTTCCCGAAGCGGGCAGGAGGAGGACCGCAGCGGCGAAGGCGCTGAAGACACGTCCGGGACTGTTCGGCGGCCTCATGGACATGAGGCCGGCAGGCACGCCCGGATCCCTCCGACCGAAAAGCGGACGATGTGCTCGACGAGCTCCTGCGCCGACCACTGTTCCTTCTGCCCTTGCGAGCCGAGCAGCTTCTGAACCTTCACCACATGAAGGAGCTGGCCCACGAGGGCGTGGAAACAAAGCCTGGCGGACCGCTCGTCGAGATCCGGCATCACCGCTCTCAACGCATGGGTCCAGGCGTTCTGGACCGGCTCGATCATCTCGGCAAGGAAGATGTCGGGGGAAAGGTGGGGATCCACCAGCTCCCTCGAGATCAACTGAAAATAGAAACGATCGGCGCTTTCATCCGCCAGCGGCCGCAGGAAGGTCGTAATGAACGCGCGAAGGAGCCCCTCGAGGCTCGGCGTTGCTCCGTCCTGATCCACAGCTCGCCGGATGCTCTCGATGCGCTCCTCTCGCAGGGCCCTCAGGCGCCGGCGGAACATCTCCCGGTACAGGTTGTCCTTGCCACCGAAGTAGTAGTTCACGGCGGCGATATTGCAGCGAGCCTCGGAAGTGATGTCCCGCACCGATGTCGCACGAAAACCGCGCTCGGCGAACAACCTCTCCGAGACATCGAGCAGTCGATCGCAGGTCTGCATGCGTCCTTCCGAAGGCTGGGAAACGACCTTGGGATAGGAATCCACTCGAAAGACCTCCTTATGAGCTCTGTTCTCGGTTCCAATAAGAGTTTGAAACATGCGTATGACTCTGTCAAGAGCGCGGCCTGCTGTGCGTCTGCGGCATTTTCGGCATCCTGATTCATTGCCACGATCTCGCTGCGATGCGCCGGCGGGAGTTGCAACCGGGAGAAAACCACATGCTCGCCGGGATCGTCATGGGACAGCCGCCTCGATGCGACTTGACAGGCTTTCTCCGGGGACGAGATTAGATCTCGGTATGGATGCGGCGCCTTCTGCCGATCCACGTTGGGAGCCGGGGGATTTCGAAGCGGGGGGCGCTGGAGTGTTCGGATGGTGTCAGGAATCACGAAGATCCTCAGGGGCGGGGTCGTCGCCTCTTTCCTTCTCTTCGTCGCCGTCGCGGCGATTGCCCACCCCTATCGTCACCCGCACGTGCACCGGGGCACGATCGTCCTCATCCGGACCACGGTGGCGTCTCCGCGCCCTCTCGCGCATCCCGTTTTCATTGCGGGGCAGCCGATGGGGGCTATCGATCTCCAGATCGAGCCGGAGGAAACGACCGTGACGGTGGATGGGGTCTATCACGGGACCTCTGTCGAACTCTCCGGAGCGACAGGAACGCTCTTCCTCCCGCCGGGGGTACACCGAGTCACGCTGAAGAACCCTGAGGGAGAAAGCTGGTCGGAGCGGGTCACGGTCCTGGCGGGGGAAGAGGTCGTGGTGAAGGTCGAGCTTGTGAGCTAGAACAGCTCGCCGACCCGCACGCGGAATCCAGCGCTGTGGAGGTCGGACCAGAACCTTCTTCTCTGTCAGTGGCCAGGAGAATCGTGGCGAGGGCCGAAACCACCAGCGCCGAGGCTCCGATAAACCCGGGCCTCTCGCCGAGAAAGACGACGCTCGCAGCGAAGCTCATCGGCGTCGAGAGGGCGAAGAACGCACCGGTGCGGGCGATGCCAAGGTTGCGCAGGGAGAGAAGGTAGAGGACGAGCGAAAGCCCCAGCGCCACGCTTCCCGAAACAGCCAACCCAACCCATTCCAGAAAGCTCGGGCGGACCAGCCCGACCTGCACAGCCAGCAGAACGCTCAGCGTGCCGGCGAGAAGCCCCTTGATCATGGCCACCTGACGGGGATCGCGTTCGGCCAGAGGGCGGCTGATCGTATTGTCCAGCGCCCAGCAGAGACAGGCGCCGACGATGGCGATCGAGCCGATGACCGGCGTTCCGAGACCTGGGTCGGGTCCAGCCGGCGCACCCCTCATCGATACTCCCACCCCGGCGAGAACGATGCCGACTGCACCCGCCGCTCCGCGCCACCCCAACCGCTCGCCTGCGATGAGAAGGCCGCAAACGACGGTGAAGACGGCCTCGAGGTTCAGCAGCAGAGACCCCTGGTAGGCGGCCACCTCTCGTAGGCCGGCCAGCAGCAGCAGCGGCG
>QHYA01000029.1 GCA_003223995.1 Acidobacteriota bacterium
CGCTCTAGGCTCATCACCCAGGAGAAGGAGAACAGCGCTCCCTCCGGTGTTCGCGAGTAGTCCTCGAACCCCTTCTTCAGCAGGCGCACGATCGTGGATTTGCTGCTTCCTACGGGCCCGTGCAGCAGCAGAACCCGCTTCTCGGTTCCGTAGCGGTGCGCCGCGGACTTGAAGATGTTGACCATCTTCATCAGCGGGATATCGAGGCCGAAAACCGCATCGCGGCCTCCGCGGTCGTCGAAGAAATGGTAGTGGAGGACCTTCTTCTTGCTGTCGTAGTACTCCGTCACGCCGGTGGAGAGGATCATGTCGTAGATCCGCTGAAAAGCCCCGCGCGTGACCTTGGGGTTCTGCTGGACGATCGCGAGGTAGTCTCCGAAGGATCCCTTCCAGTGCGTCTCGCGATAGCTCTGAAGGTCCTGAGCCTTGCGAATCCTCTCGACAATGTCGATGCCCGTGGTCGGCATCATCTCGACGTCTCCTCGCAAGTCGCTGCGGTAATCAACCTGCTGAAAAAAAGAAATCCTATCGATTTTCGAATATAGATCCGGGGCACTACCTTGTCAATTTCAGGCGGCCCCGAACCAGCCCTCCTGAGCGCGCGGCCTGGGAAGAAGCCGCGAGCACTACGATCACGAGCAGGGCCAGGCAGCCCGCGAGCACGAGCGTTGCGACGGCGGGGGTCGGATCAGAGGAAGGCGCGAAAGGCCCGAGCGCAGCCGGCCGGCCCCACGAAAAGGTTTCAAAAAGCAGCAGAAACAGGGCGCGGCCGAATCCTGCAACGACAAAGCTCAGGGTGTCTCCCCACTCCAGACGCGGTCCGGAGATGAGCACGCCTCCGGCGCCAGAGATCTTCCAGACGGCGGAGCCCGCCGCGGCCAGCAAGGCCAGGACCAGACCAGCCCCGGCGCTGCGCAGGGCGGGAGAGACCTCTCTGAGCCTCTGCATCACCCTGCGCGAGAAGCTCGAAGGGACCTCGACCTGCGGCAGCCGGTCGAGGTCACGAGAGAGCGATTCCTGGAGGTCGCGCCGGAGGCGGCAGGACGCGCATCCGGCCAGATGCCGGGCCAGCTCCAATGCCTCGCACGGACCCAGGCCGCCGGGTGGCGGAGAGAGAATTCTGCCGCGATATCGGGCGCAGCCGCTCACTGCCTCCTCCTGCTTGCCCTCCTGCCGATGCATCTGGGGGCGTTCCCACCCCGCCGTCCGGCCTCCAGGGAGGCCGCGGCTCGCGGTTCCCCCTCCTCTTCGCCGTCCAGGAGCCGGCGCAGAAGGGCGCGCGCCCGGAAGATCCTGTTCTTGACCGTCCCCAGCGGCAGCCCGCTGACTTCCGCGATCTCGTCGTAGCGCAGGTGCTGAACATGACGCAGCAGGATCAGTTGCCGGTAGGCGGGTGGCAGCGCCTTCACCGCCTCGGACAGCCGCCGTGCGGTCTCGCGAAACTCGAGCTCCTGCGCCGGGGTGGCCGAGCGGCTGGGCATCTCCAAGGTCATCTCGCCGTCGCCGCCGGGGAGAGGTTGATCGAGGGAGACGGTCACCGGCCGGTGGCGTCGGAGGTGATCGATTGCGTTGTTGGAGGCGATCCGGTAGAGCCAGGTGGTGAAGCGGAAGCGTTCGTCGTAGCGCTTCAGGGCGACGAACGCCTTTGTGAAAACGTCCTGGGCCATGTCCAGCGCCAGGTCGAGATCGCCGACCATGCGGTAGAGGAAGTTGACAAGAGGCTTCTGATGGCGCTTGATGAGTTCTTCGAACAGGTCTGAGTTTCCTGCAACGACAGCGCGCACGACCTGCCCGTCGGAGAGCTCCGACGCGCACGGCGCGAGCATTCGGTTCGATCCGATCATCTCTTCCTTCGGCACCCGCCCCTTCTCCTATACGAGCCGGAACAGCTGAAGTTGTCCTGGCACGCGGGGTGATTCTACTCCTTCTCCCAGCGGGACTGAAGGGTTCCGGCGGCCTCCTCACAGCGCCATCGCCGCTGCCATCGAATTGACTTGGCAGGGAGCGAGCCTTAACATTCCTCCCTGCTCGGGAGGCCTTCAAAGACCCGATGTCCGAAGGTGCGGGCGAGACGGATTTCACCCGTGAGGTGCTGCTGGCGCTGGAAGGGTCCGGGGGGTCCCCGGAACAGCTTCAGAGCCGTCTGATCGAGTTGCGTCACGCGACGGGACGGCCGGCTTTCTCCAATCTCCTCGAGATCCTGACGGGTATCCTTCTCCCCGAGGAGGCCGCCGAGTGCAGCCTTGCCAAAGTCCTGGGACACCGCGAGAAGCTCCTCCGGACACTCGGGCGGGACCCGGGTCTTCCGGTCGCGACCTTCGACTACTTCATCAATGTCGATCCAAAGCTGCACTCGCCGCGGATGGTCGAGATCGAGAAATACTGGGAAATCGAAAGGCTGGCCATCACCGACACCAACGACCGATTCGGACACCGCGACGGCGACCGGGTGCTCCGCGAGGTTGCGGAGCTGCTGATACGGGCGATCAGGGAGGTTGACGTCGCAGCCCGTTACGGGGGAGAAGAGTTCGCGGTGCTGCTTCCCGAGACAGCGAAGGACGGAGCGGCGGCGGTCGCTGAGCGCATCCGGTGCAGCGTCGAGGAGCGGTTCTCCTCGAGCAAAGCGGGGCCGGGCCTCGATCTGACGATCAGCGGCGGGCTCGCGAGCTTCCCCGTCGACGGCTGTAATCTGGAGATCCTCCTCTCTCGAGCGGACGAGGCGCTTTACGCCGCCAAGTCGAGAGGGAAGAACCGCATCGTTGCGGCCTTCAGCGAGAGGCGCCGTTCCGCCCGCTTCCCGATGTCGGAGACCCTCCTGCGCCCCACACTCTCTCTCCAGGACGGTTCCTGCTCGGAGGCGGCGGTCCTGGAGGCTCCGGCCTGGGCGAAGAACATCAGCCGTTCCGGGGCTCTGGTCGAAACCGACCGGATGATTCAGGTCGGCTCGCCCGTCCGCTTGAGTCTGGAGACGGACGCCGCCTCTCCGTCTCGCCTGACGCTGGCGGGCAAGGTGGTACGCGTCGGCGCGAGGGACGAAGGGACGGAGAAACGCTTCGAACTCGGCATCGACTTCGATGGGATAGGGCCGGGTGAGCTGGGAGCGCTGGAAGCGATCCTTCCGGTTTGCCAGGAAGCCGCGGCCGAGGAGGGGTGAGAGTCCTGTGATCAGTCTGCAGGAGGCGTTGCGCCTGAAGGAGCAGCTCCTGGGTCTGTTGGAGGAGGACGCCTCCAACCAGGAGGCGATCCTGGAGAAGCTGGATCGCGTCCGCAGTGAGGAGGGGATCGAGGCCCACTCGGCCTTGCTGCTCATCTTGACGGGCCAAGGGTTCGAGGAGGAGGAGGCCCGAGGTCACTGGGAGTCGATCCTTCACCACAGGCAGGCGATGGGGGAGCGCATCGGCCGCGACGTGGGCCTGAGGGTCGCGGCTTTCGACTACTTCGTCAACGTCAACCGCAAAGTGCGCCAACCGCGGCTGATCGACCTGAACCTGTCCAATCCGGTCGAGCCCGGAGCGGTCTCCGACCCGCTGACGGGCCTCGCCAACCAGCGAATGTTCCGGATGGCCCTCCAGAACGAGATCCGCCGGTCTCGCCGCTATGGGCCGGGGTTCGTGGCCGCCCGGATCGACGTCGACGATCTGGCCGAGGCCAACCAGCGCTTCGGCGCCTTCGTGGCAGACACCCTGCTGCGGGAGGCCGCCGTGCTGATCCGGAACAAGGTGCGCGACATCGACCTGGCGGCGCGGATATCGGGCGGGGAGTTCGGCCTGATTCTTCCCGAGACCGACCGGATGGGCGGTTACGTCGTCTGCGAGAGGATCCGCCGCGAGACGGAGAGCTTTTACCGCCAGCGGCAGGTGGGGGAGAGATGCGCCGACCTGACCTTCAGCGCCGGGATCGCGAAATACCCCGAGGACGGGTCCGGTCCGGAAGATCTATGGGCGCGGTCGGGCGAGACCCTCTACATTGCGAAGTCGCGCGGGAAGAACACGGTGGCGGTCTACTACGCCGAGCGGCGCTACTACATGAGGTTCGACGCCCACTCCCGGGGACTCCAGATCCGGGTGATTCCCGACCCCTCGCCTCCCGAGGAGACACCCGCCGCCGCGCCTCGGAACATCAGCCGGGGCGGCCTGCTCTTCGAGTCCAGCCGCCCCTACGAGCTCGCGCAGCAGGTCCTTCTGGACCTCTGCGAACCTGACGGCACACAGGCGATCCGCGTCAGGGGGCGCGTCGTGCGTCTGGAAGAGATCGAGACTAGTGGTGGTCCTGCCGGCTTCGAGGTCGGAGTGGCCTTCCACTTCGACTGGGAGCACGAGGAGCAGGACTTCCTTTCCTTCTTCGAGAGATGGAGCCTCTCCACCTCGCGACGGCCGTCAGAATAGGAACGCGATCCTGTGCATGAAGATCCTCGCGCTCGACACGGCGACGCCGCTGGCGAGCATCGCGGCGACGGAGGACGGCCGGCTCCTCGGTGAGATCGCCCTGGTGGCGGCGCGAGGTCACTCGGAGAACCTCCTCGGCGCGCTGCGGTACCTTCACAGCCGCCTGGGATGGGGAAAGAACGAGCCCGACCTTTTCATCGCGACGGCGGGCCCTGGCTCCTTCACGGGACTCCGGATCGGGATAGGGACCGTCCGCGGACTCGCGCTGGCGGCAGGAAGGCCGGCGGCGGGAGTCTCCACCCTCGCGGCGATGGCTGCGGGGCTGGGGGCGCCCCGGATACGACTCGCTCCGGTCCTCGATGCGGGACGCGGAGAGGTTTACGCGGGGCTCTACAGCGGGGAGGACCCGCCCCGGCTCCTGGGCCGCGAGATCGTCATCAAGCCGCGGCAGTTGATGTTGGTCCTGGGCGATGAGCCGACGCTGGCGTTCGGATCGGGTGTCCAGCGGTACCGGTCGGAGCTCGAGGACGCGCTCGGGAAGGGCACGCGCCTGCTTTTCTGGGAGGCTCCCCTTGCCGCGCCCGCCGCGCGGCTCGCCGGCCGGCTCCTCGAAGAGGGCGCCTCCTTTTCCGATCTCCCTCTCTCGGCTCGTTACATCCGCCGCTCGGACGCCCGGCTTCCCATCGACTACGATCAAAGGGGGGCCTGATACGCTCCACAACGGAGTCCCGAAAGACCCGGCCCCGCGATATGTGCTCGACCCGATGCGCGAGGAGGACCTGCCGCGCGTGCTCGAGATCGAGAGGGCCAGCTTTTCCGATCCCTGGTCGAGAGCCTCGTTCCTCTACGAGATTCGCGATAATCCCTTCGCCGAGAATATCGTGCTCCGGGACAGGGTAGAGGCCGGACGCGTCGTCGCCTATTCCTGTCTCTGGTGCATCGGCGCCGAACTCCACATCAACAACGTCGCTGTCGCTCCGGAAGAAAGGCGGCAGGGACTCGGACGGCGGCTGGTGCAGGGTGCCCTGGACCTTGGGGCGCGCAGAGGATGCCGCTCGGCTGTGCTCCAAGTGCGTCCCAGCAACGAGGCGGCCTTGGACCTCTATCACTCCCTTGGCTTCACCGTCACGGGCCGCCGTCGACGCTACTACTCCGACACGCGCGAGGACGCGATCCTCATGTCCCGGCGTATCGATCCCCCCATCTCCTCCGGGGCCTCGCCATAGCCCATGAGTGGCCGCTTGAGGGCCCGCTACGAGACCGAGATGCATGCCGCGCCGCTGCTCGTCGCCCTGCGCGCTTCGCGTCTGCAGGGCGTCTCGCGCGCTATACTGCCGTCGCTCAGGATCGGTCGGTCAGCGGCAGGAGCGAATGTGGACGAGAGGGCGAACGCGGACGAGCTCATGGAACAGAAGTTCGGTGATCTGACGGTACAGATCAACAGAGGGCAGTGCATCGCCTCATCCAACTGCATCAAGCTCGCTCCGGAGGTGTTCGAACTCGATGAGGAGAAGATCGTGTCCTTCAAACAGGATGCGCCAGAGATCGAGCGGGAACGTCTCATCGAGGCCTGCGATATCTGCCCTGTGGATGCCCTGGTCGTCACCGACTCCTGCGGCAACAAGCTTGTGCCCCGGTAGAGGCAGGGGACGGGCCGGACCACTGTTGAAGGGGTGGGGGCTGGGTGCTATAGTTCAATCACGGTGCCCGCAATCGCAGTGACTCTCACTTTCGCCTTGATGTTCCGGGAGGGATTCGAGATGGCCTTTACTCAGGTCGATTCCATCCTCCGGCAGCAGGACGAGGAATACCGCCGGCTCGTGGAGAAGCATCAATCCTTCAAGGCGCGCCTCAAGGAGCTGCAGGGGAAGCTATTTCTCACGGAGGAAGAGAAGTTCGAAGAGGTCAACCTCAAGAAACAGAAGCTTCAGATCAAGGACCGCATGGAGGCGATCGCGCGGCGTCGTCGCGAGGCCGGCTTCTAGTCCGGATCATTCATGAACTGAATCGCAGATTCATGAAAAACACCTTTGGTCACCTTCGCGGGCCGAGCGCCAGACCCTCTTGCCCGCCCCGAGGGGGTTCCTGAGGGCCTCGATGGTGTCCAGCCGCAGGTGGCGAATCATGAACAATTCGGGTTAGCCCGACCCAGCCTGCGGTAGGCCGCCGCCAGGCCGGGTCAGCCGGCCGGAGCGGCGAGAGCCTCTATCCGGCAACAATCGTGAAACTTCCCGTGGCCCGCGAGGGCTATCCCTTCATCGGCGTGCCCGCGGCGGCGGCGGCGCTCCTGCTGATCGCCGGGCATCACGCGGCGGGCTCGGTGCTCGCGCTGCTCGCGGTTGCCTGCGCAGTGTTCTTCCGGGACCCGGAGCGCGAGGTCCCCTCTGATCCTCTCGCCATCGTTTCGCCCGCCGACGGGAAGGTCATCGCCCTCGGGCGGAGCGATGAGGACGCCTGCATCTCGATCTTCCTCTCGATCTTCGACGTCCACGTGAACCGCTCTCCGACCTCGGCCGAGGTCGGGCCGGTCGTCCATGCTCGCGGTCGGTTCCTGGCGGCCTTCGACCCTCGGGCCCCGGAAGTCAACGAGCAGACGACGATTCCCCTTCGCTGCGACGCAGGGCTCGTGATCGTCAAGCAGATCGCCGGCCTCATCGCGCGCAGGATCGTCTGCGACGTGCGCGAAGGCGACCGCCTCCGGGCGGGACAGCGCCTCGGCATGATCCGGTTCGGCTCGCGGACAGAGCTGATCCTTCCCCCCAACGCGGTTCCCCTCGTGCGTGTCGGGGACCGCGTGCGCGGTGGAGCCACCATCGTCGCGCGATGGCAGGGGCCCGGGGAAGGGAGGGACACCAGATGAACGTCCATCGCCTGCGGCGTCTGAGGTCGCTGCGCCGCGCCCGCCGCCTGAGGGGCCGCGGGGTTTTCCTGATCCCTTCCGTCTTCACGGTGGCGAACATCTTTTGCGGCTTCTCCGCTCTGATCCAGACGACCAACGGTTCCTTTGGAACGGCAGCGGTGCTGATCCTGGTCGCCGCGGTGCTGGACGGGCTCGACGGGCGCATCGCGCGGATGACCGGCAG
>QHYA01000030.1 GCA_003223995.1 Acidobacteriota bacterium
GGCCTGCCGGGACCGAAGATCGCGACGACCGGGGTGCCCACCGCCGCCGCCACGTGCATCGGACCCGAATCGCTTCCCAGGAAGAGGGCCGATCGCTCACAGACCGCAGCCATCTCCCTGACGTTCGTCCTGCCCGTGAGGTCGACCCCGAGCGCGCCGGACACGTCGAGGATGATCCTGGCGAGAGGCGCATCTGCGGCGCTGCCGAGAACGACCACCCTGCCGCTGACCAACTTCGCGGCTTCCCGTGCGAGCTGGCCGAACCTTTCGGGATGCCAGGCGCGAGGGGTCTTGGAGGCGCCGGGATGCACCGCCACGAGAGGATCGGTCTCGGCGATCCCGGCGCGGGCCAGCTCCTGCCGAGCTCTCTCGCGGTCTCTCGCATCAAGCGGGAATCGGAGAGCCAGGTCTTCGGCAGGGGCCCCAGCGGCTGCGGCGAGGTCGAGGAACACCTGAGCGTGGTGGCGCGAGCGGATCTCGTCCGTCTCGGCCAGCGGATCGGTCAGCAGCCAACCGCGCCTATCGGTCGCGTAGCCGTAGCGGCGGCGCGCGCCGGCCGCGGCGGCGAGAGCCGCCGCCTCGAAAGCCTTCTGGAACAGCACGGCGAGATCGAACCGCCGCCTCCGAAGTTGCGCGATCAGCAGCAGCCTGCCCGCAAGGCCACGGTGCCGACCGCGATCGTCGAACACGATGATCTCGTCGAGATCCTCGGATCCCTCGAGGGCCGCAAGAACGCGCGGGCGGGCGAGGACCGAGATCCGGGCCCCAGCGTAGTGCGCTCGCAGCGCGTGCAGCGCGGGGGAGGCAAGCACTACGTCCCCGATCCAGTTATTGGCGCGAACGAGAAGAGCCCGCACCGAGGCGGGATCGGGCGGAAGCATCAATGAAGGTTCTGATATGAAGGCGAGGCCAGGCGGCGGCGTGCGTCGTCGACCTGCTGTGGGTCGGCGCCCTTCTCGACGACCTGATGGAAAAGCCTGGCCGCTTCGGCCTGCCGCCCCAGACGGTCGTTCGTCAGGGCGATCTCGTAAGCGTACGGCTCGGTGTTGGAGAGCTTCGAGAAGGACGCCAGGGCGTCCTCGAAACGCCCCAGCCTGAACTGTTCCTTCCCCAGCGAAGAGAGAAGCTCATCGCGGCTGACACCAAAGGTCCTTTCTGGCTGTTGTTCCATCACCTCCAGCCCCTTGGCAAGCGAAGCGGCTGCACGGTCGTGCTGGAACAGCCGGGCGTAAACGTTGGCCTGCAGGAACAGCGCCTCGGCCATCCCCCGGTCGATCGTCAGGGCCACCTGAAGCTCAGCCAGCGCTCCGGGCTGGAAGTCGGCGGCAGAGAGCATCCGGGCCACCTCAAGGACGTCCAAAGCAGAGGGGATCGACTGCTGCAGAAGCTTGCCGAGCTGCGCGTTGAGATTCAGGGCCATGGTAGAAGGAGCGCTCCTTTTCGCCACTTTCCACTTGTTCTCCGCGTGTTTCACGAATTCGATCGCCGTGTGACGGTCGAAGGTGTGCATCGCGGTGACGAGACCGATCTGTGCCAGCCCTTGCCGCGCGCCCTGCCTGGCCGCCGGAGCGAAGTAGCGCGCTGCCTTCTTGAAGTCCCCTTCGTAGGCGGACAGCTCCGCCATCTGGTACTGGGCCTCCGCCTCGCCGGAGTCGAAATCGAGGACCTTCCCGATGGTGGAGATTCCCTCTGCGCGCTTGCCAGAGAGGTACTGTGCGCGGCCGAGCGCCAGGAGAGTATCGCGGTTCCGAGGAGTATGCTCGGCCAGGGCCTGGAGGACCGCCGCAGCCTTGTCGTACTCCTGCCGGATGATGAAAGGGCGGACATTGTCTCTCAGGAGATCCATCAACTGGGAGTCGTCCGCGAACTTTGCCGCGGTCTCGGCGGTGCAATCAACCAACCCGTCGATGTCGCGCGCCTCCTGCTCGATCTGGCAGAGCCCCAGCCAGATATCGCTCCGACGTGGGATCGAGGGATCTTTCTTTCGCGCTTCCTCGACGGTGTGCAGCGCTTCCTTCAACTCCTGGATCGATTTCGCGAACCACTGCGCGCCGGGCGTTTCCTGGCCGGGCTCCAGAGAGACGGATTCCGTGTCCTTCGAGAGGTCCATGGCGCGGCGGTGGTAGCAGTTCGCCAGGACGATCCTGACATCCACGTCATTGGGGGCAGCCTCGAGGTGCTTCAGGGCCTCCTTCTCCGCGTCGTCGATCTTGCCGTCGAAGTAAAGCTTCTTCAGCTTCTGCACCTGCGCCGGTCCGGACGACTGGGCCAGGATTGGCGCGGCGCTTGCTAAGGCCGCGCCGCAGGAGGCGGCGCCGGCCAGCCAGAGGGCCAAGCGGTGTGATCGGGCGTGGCTCATCGTCAGGACTCCGTTCCGAGCGACTGCTTCCGAGGTTCCATCGCGAGGGCAGCGATGGCGGCGTGAACGAGCTGTTCCGGCGCCGGCCAACGCGGTTCCGCTCGAGATGAGGGAGCGCCATTATAGATGACCTGGTGCCCTTCTCCCCAGGGCGCGTTCAGCGCGGGGTCGGTGGGGCCGAAAACGGCCACCACCCTGGTTCCAACAGCCCAGGCGATGTGCATCGGACCCGTGTCGGGACCGATGAAGAGGTCGCAGCGGCGGATCAGCTCGGCCAGTTCCAGCAGGTCGAGCGCCGGAGCGATCCTGACCCTTCCCGCGCATGCGTCGGCGACCTCCTTCACGAGGGCCTCCTCGCCCGGCCCTCCGGCGACGGCCACGCTCAGGCCTTCGTTCGAGGTGAGCTGCCGGGCGACTTCCACCCAGTACGGCCTCGGGTAGCGCTTGTAGGACTGCCGCAGGCTGCTGCCGGGGTAGATCACGATGCGCGAGCCCCCGGCGGCATCCCACCCCCCGAGCCATTCCTCCACGCGCCGCCGGTGCCGGGGGGCGATCGGCAGCTCGACGCGCACCTCGTCCGCCGGCGCGCCCGTGGCCCGGACCATCGCGAGAGTCCGATCGATGCGATGGACCGGGCTGGCCGGAAGCGTCACATGGCGGTTGTTGAAGAGCCTGTTCCCCTCCTTCGAGCCCGGGGGGAGGAATCCGTAGCGCAGCAGAGCGCCGCTGGCGAGCGAGACGAGGCCGCTCTTGAACGTTCCATGAAAGTCCAAAGCCACGTCGAACCGGCGGGCGCGAAGGCCGGCGGCGAAACGGGAGGCGAGGCCGATGCCGGAGAATACCGTGCCCGGCGATGAGAGAAGGCCGGCCAGGGAGCGGCGAGGCAGGACGATCACCTCGTGCAGATCCGGGTGCCCCGCCAGCAATGCGGAAGGGCCTTCTTCGACGATCCAGGAGATCGATGCCCGGGGATCGTGTCGGCGCAGCAACGGCAGCGCCGGCATTGTGCGGACGACATCCCCGACCGCTCCCAAACGGATCACCAGGATCCGTCTGGCTCCGTTCATAAGCGACCGATTATAGCCCGCCCGGTGCGCCGGGACGCCAGATTGACCGCCATCTCGGGCCGGTGCTATAAGTTCCGTGATCGCGATGGCTCCTGCAGACTGGCTGCTCGAAATGCTCGTCTGCCCGGAATGCCGGGCAGATGTGAAAATGAAGCCGGACGGCAGCGGCCTGAAGTGCGTCTCGTGTCACCGTGTCTACCCGATCCGCGACGATATTCCCGTGATGCTCGTCAGCGAGGCGACCATCGAGCCTCCCGACGAGCCGGCAGGCTGACATCCGAACATCCCCGATGAGCGGTCTGTCGCGCAGCCGCGCCGGGGAAATCATCAGTCGGTTCCCTTCGAGCAATGTGCTGGTCATCGGCGATCTCATGCTGGACCGTTTCGTCTGGGGCGAGGTCGACAGGATCTCTCCGGAGGCGCCGGTCCCTGTCGTCCGGGTCCGCCGGGAGACAGCCTGTCTCGGCGGGGCTGGCAACGTCGTCTCCAACCTGGCGGCTCTCGGGGGCAAGGTCCGCTGCGCCGGGGTTGTCGGCGAGGACGAGGCTGGAGGCCAGATCCGCGAACGGTTGACCGCCACCGGGGCGGAACTGAGAGCGGTTCTCACCGCTCCGGGCAGGCCGACAACGGTCAAGGTCCGGGTCATCGCGCACAACCAGCAGGTGGTCCGCGTCGATCAGGAGGAGGATTCTCCTCTCGACACGCCCGTGGCGGAGCGGCTCATCGAGGAGGCGCTCGCGCTACTGGACGGATCGGCCGCCGTAGTGATCTCCGACTACGACAAGGGGGTCCTCTCCCCCGCACTCCTGCAGAGGCTCCTCGCCGAGGCGGCCCGAGCCGGCCTTCCAGTCATCGTGGATCCCAAGCTGACGCACTTTCCTCTCTATCAGCCCGTGACGGTCCTCACTCCCAACCTGGCGGAGGCCGCCCGGGCGACGGCCATCGAGCTTCGCCGGGAGGAGGATCTGGAGCGCGCCGGCAGGAAGATCCTCCAGATGCTCGACGCGAAGGCCCTGCTGATCACGCGGGGCGAGCGCGGGATGTCCCTCTTCGAGCGCGACGGATCGACCGTGCACATCTCCGCAAGGTCGAGAGAAGTATTCGACGTGACCGGGGCCGGAGACACGGTCGCGGCCACTTTGGCCCTCGCCCTCAGCGCCCGGGCAAGCATTCGGGAGGCCGCCGAGCTCTCCAACATCGCCGCCGGCCTCGTCGTGGGCAAGCTGGGCACGGCGACCGTCACCGCTGCGGAGCTGCTCGACGCGGTGCAGGGAGACGGGTAGTGGACGTCCGTGGATCCGGAAAGAGGGGATCGGACCCAGTGGAGCTAATTCTTCACGGACCATCCGGTGGAGCGCAGCGCCTGTAGGGCATTCTCTACGGTCCTGCCGGATGGATCGCTCCTGGTGAAGTAACCGAAGATGGCTGTCACAAGGAGCGGATCCTCGGTCGCCACCGCAGGCAGGGCCGTGAGGGGCTGGCTGTTGCAGCCGTCCTCCTTCGCGCGTTCTTGCAGGGCCATCGCCAATGCCATAGCGACGCGTTTGACGTCCGCCAAGTTGGTCTCCAGTGCCGGCGATACATCAACGAGTTCGGCGAGGCGCAATCGTTTCCCGATCTCGTCCTTGTGCGCCTCGTAGTCTTCGAGGACGATGCCGCGAACAACATCGGCCCGCGGGTCTCTTGCCAGCCCGAGTTGCTCCAGCGCGTTCTTTTGCAGGTCGGCGAACACGGCAGTGGTGTATTCGTCCTTCTCGATCAGTGTGAAGTCTTGATAGAGGAAGGCCTTGACCAGTTTGAGGGCCTGGTTGCGACCGATCGGATCGGGCGTCGGAGCGGCGGCAAGAAGAGGTCCGGCAAGAATTGGCGTGAGGAGCGCCAGAACGATTGCGAGCCCCACATGACACCTTGGCATCACCACCTCGCGGTGAGCAGCCCCTCTCCGGCTATCCTGCCGCCGGCTCGTTGCTGCCGGCAATCTCGCCTTCCTCTCCCCGCTCGGGCTCTTCTCCCTCCAACTCCTCGTCGGAGGGGAGGGAAAGGGCCGGCGTGCGGATGGCGTCGAGCTCCTGCTGCAGGCGGCGCACCTTCCGGTTGAGCCGGGCGTTGTCGAGACGTGTCTTCATTCCCTCGAGCACAGCGACGATCCCCGTGAAGACGAATCCGGCGAAGGCGGCGCCGAGCAGAAGGGCGCCGACAGGAACGTCGTGATACTCGCGCTGCGGATCGTCCCACCACAACCGTAGGGTGACGGTTTCCGAGGCGTTCATCACCGTGACGCCGAGAACGGCAACGGTGAACAGCACCGTCAGCAGCGCGATAAGAGCCCGCATCTCTCTTCCTCGGACATGAAGAGCATCAACCGACCACAGGGGCTTCGGGTCCCGATACCGTCTCGTCCTCTTCCTCAGACATAGGGGGCCGTGACCTCTCGCCATTTGTCCTTGGCCTGGAGGATCAGGTCGATGACCTCCCGCACGGCTCCACGTCCCCCGCCGCGGCTGGCGACGAGCGAGACATAGCCGAGCACGGAAGGGTGGGCGTCGCAGGGCGCGGCAGGCAGCCCGACACGCCTCATCACCGGCAGGTCCACGAGATCGTCACCGATGAAGCAGACCTCCTCGTCGGCGACCTCCAGTCTGCCGATGATCTCCTCGTAGGTGGCCTTCTTGTCTTCCACCTGCTGGTGGATTTCTTCCATGCCGAGCTCCTCGGCCCGCCGGAGAGCCGCATCCGATTCCCGCCCCGAGATGATGCCGGTTCTGATCCCCGCCCGCTGGGCGAGCTTGATGCCGGCCCCGTCGCGCACATTGAAAACCTTCACCTCGCTGCCGTCTGCCAGGTAGAAAAGACCCCCGTCCGTCAGGACGCCGTCGACGTCCATCAGGATCAACCGCACGCGGCCTGCCTTCTCGGCCAAACCCTTCTCGATCATCCTTGCGGCGCGGCCTCCTCGACAGCTCGTTCCCTGGAGCCTTCTATTTGGGTGCCGCTCGCGGCCTCTCTCAGAACAGCTGCACCCGCCAGAGATCGTGCAGTTGGACGATCCCTTCCAGCATGCCGGCTCCGTCAACGACGGGGATCGACGTGATGCGCCTCTCCTCCATGATGGCCAGGGCCCGGCTGGCCAGCTCCTTGCCGCC
>QHYA01000031.1 GCA_003223995.1 Acidobacteriota bacterium
ATCCTGCAGGAATACCGCTCGTCGATGGAAGCGGCCTGGGAGGCCATCGGGAGGCTGCGCGCCGCGGGCGTGCCGGACGAGATCGCGGCCTACCTGCTGCCCAACGCCGTCACGATCCGCTTCACGGAATCTGCGGATCTGATGGCGCTGCACCACAAGATGGCGATGCGTCTCTGCTTCAACGCCCAGGAGGAGATCTGGCGAGCCACGCTAGAGGAGGCTCTGGCTGTCCGGCAGGTCAACCCGCGGATCGGCCGGCACCTTCTGCCTCCCTGCGGCCTGCGCATCCGTGCCGGGACGAGCCCATGGTGCCCGGAAGGAAAGCGTTACTGCGGCGTTCCCGTCTGGCAGTACGACCTGGCGCAGTACGAACGGGTCATCTGACCGGTAACCCGCCGATTCTCCGATGCAGGAGGCGGGGTTCAACTCGAGGGGATGGGGGATGGGGCCCCCGGCGGCTGGAACACGCTGTCGTCCGCCGAGGCGGAGCCGCTCACGTGATCGAAGGCGATGATGGTCGCGGCGTCAGGCGTCTGCTTGGACAAGGAGAGACGGACGCCGGCGATCTCCTCCCACTTCCCCCAAAGGAACGTCGTCCGGTCCTCCTTCTTCTTCTGATCCTGGAGGACGAAGTCCCACCGTTCCATCAAGCCGGTCTCCGGCGATATGTAAGCCCAGTAGGAATCACCCGGCGTGAGTCCGACATTGTCGAAGGTCAGCCGGACGACCCTGTAACGTTTGCCCTCGTCGGTGACCTCCCCCTCGTAGGCGAGGTTGACTCCCGGGTCGAGCATCTTCGCCGGCATCAATAGCCAGTAGGTGTCGTTGATGAACCGGTCGTAGCCGAACTCCCGATACTTTTCCAGCTCGGCTCCGCTCGCTTCCTCCCCTCCGACCCAGACCCGGCCCCCTTTGGCTTTGTCGTTCACGTTGAAGAGGATGAGAAGGTCCTTTCCGTCCTTCGTCTTCCCCTCGACACGGTACCGCCCGTCGTAGCGGTCCCAGACATGCCGGAATCTCGCGAGCTCCACACCGCCTCGGATGACGGCGAAATCGAAGCGCAGGGTCCTCAGCTTCGCGAAGGCCTCCTCCCCTCCCATCGCCTGGAGCGTCTTGCGCGCGAGAGCGACAGCTTCGGGGTCCTGCTTCGCTTCGGCGCAACGAGCTCCGGGGCTTCGGGCCGCCAGCAGGAAGCCGGCAAACAACAGGGCTGGAAATCTGAGGTTGTGTCTCATGCTCGCCGCCGCTTTGTGGCTTCTTGCCGCTGCATCCATTTTCGGGCGGCAGAAGCTACTACGGCCGCTCTCTTCCGGTCAAGGCGCTGCACGGGTCTTTCGGGTCTTTCCGGCTCCTCCGGTCCCCCATTGCTGCAAGCGCAGGGGTAGAATGACGCGACGTGGCAGGAGAGCCGATGGCCGACGGACAGCGACCTCCCGATCGCACGCTCGAAGCCCTTCTGAAGGAAGATCGCCGCTTCGACCCTCCCGGAGATTTCCGGCGCCTTGCCCATGTCACGGATCCGGCCGTGCACGCCCAGGCAGAAGAGGACTTCCTCGGATTCTGGGCGAGCTTCGCGACGGAGCTGGACTGGATACGGGAATGGGACCGGGTGCTGGAGTGGGAGCCTCCGCATGCAAGGTGGTTCGTAGGGGGGAGGATCAACATCTGCGCAAACTGTCTCGACAGGCATGTCCGAGGACCGCGGCGGAACAAGGTGGCCATCGTCTGGGAAGGTGAGCCGGGGGAACGGCGCACTCTGACCTACTGGGACCTTTTTCAGGATGTCTGTCGTTTCGCCAGCGTGCTGAAATCCCTGGGCGTGAGAAAGGGGGACCGCGTCGCGATGTACATGCCGCTGATCCCCGAGCTCGCAATAGCCATGCTCGCCTGCGCCCGCATCGGCGCCGTGCACAACGTCGTGTTCGGCGGCTTCTCGGCCGAGTCGCTCCGCGACCGAATCAGCGACTCCGGCGCGAAACTGCTCGTCACGGCCGACGGGGGATACCGCCGGGGGAGCATCATCCCCCTGAAGCGGATCGCTGATGAAGCGGTTGAGGCTTGCCCATCCATTCAGAGCGTCGTGCTGGTCAAGCGCGCGGACCTCCCCGTCGATATGCGGCGCGGGCGGGATCACTGGTGGCACCACCTGATGGAGCAGGCCACGCCGGAGTGCGAGGCGGAAGCGATGGATGCGGAGGACATGCTATTTCTCCTGTACACCTCCGGTACGACCGGGAAGCCAAAGGGGATCGTCCATACGACAGCCGGCTACCTGGTGGGCGTGTATGCGACCACCAAGTGGGTCTTCGACCTGAGAGACGAGGACGTGTACTGGTGCACCGCCGACATCGGCTGGGTGACCGGCCACAGCTACGTCGTGTACGGGCCCCTGGCCAATGGCGCGACCGTCGTCATGTACGAGGGCGCTCCGGACTGGCCGCGCCGGGACCGCTTCTGGGAGATCGCCGAGAGGACGGGGACGACCGTTTTCTACACGGCCCCGACGGCGATCCGCGCTTTCATGAAGTGGGGCACGGAGCATCCTGCCCGGCACGACCTGTCCCGCCTGCGGCTGCTCGGCACGGTGGGCGAGCCGATCAACCCCGAGGCGTGGGTCTGGTACTACAAGCACATCGGCGGGGAGAGGTGCCCGGTCGTGGATACCTGGTGGCAGACCGAAACGGGGCAGATCATGATCACGCCTCTGCCGGGGATCACATCCCTGCGGCCCGGCTCCGCCTCGCGCCCTTTCCCGGGGATCCGCGCGGAGATCTTCGATGACGAAGGGAGGGCGGTGAAGGTGGGAGGAGGCTACCTTGTCCTCTCGCGCCCGTGGCCCGCCATGCTCCGCAACATCTACGGCGACCCGGAGCGCTACGTGAAGCAGTACTGGTCACGCTTCTCCGGCGTCTATTTCACCGGCGATGGGGCACGGGTGGACGAGGAAGGCAACTTCTGGCTGCTCGGGCGCGTCGATGACGTCCTGAACGTCGCGGGGCACCGGATCGGAACGATGGAGGTGGAATCGGCCCTCGTGGATCATCCGGCCGTCGCGGAGGCGGCCGTGGTGGGCATCGAACACGAAATCAAGGGGACGGCCATCGCCGCCTTCGTGACGCTCAAGGAGAAGTCCGCGCAGCCGGGGGACGAAGCCGGTCCGCCCTCCGCAGCCGGGCAAGCCCTCGCGGAACAGCTCAAGGAACACGTCACGAAGAAAATCGGCGCCCTCGCGCGCCCGGAGGTGATCATCCTGACCGCCGATCTGCCGAAGACCCGCTCGGGGAAAATCATGCGCCGGCTGCTGCGCGACATCGCCTCGGGCAAGGCCTTGGGCGATACGACGACCCTCGCCGATCCTGCCGTCATCGAGACCCTGAAGCAGAAGTACGAGGAGGCGGGCTAGTGGCCCAGAGCGGGCGCATCGTCCCCTTCGAGCTCGGGACATTTCCCGGATGCGACACAGCCTGATTGCCCCTCCGGATGCCAGGATCGCTCCGGAGGTGAGCAAAGGGGGAAGGCGCCGCGATCTGGAGATCTTCGAAGCGGCTTCTCCGGACTGGTGGGACCCCGCGGGGCCGCTGGCGGGCCTGCATGCCCTCAATCCCTTCCGTTCGAAGTACTTCCGGGAGTGGCTGGAAAAGGACGGGGCTCGGCGCGTTCTCGAGCTCGGATGCGGGGGAGGCCTTCTCACGGCGAAGCTCGAAGCGGGACCGTGGCGACTGGTTGCCCAGGATGTCCTCGAGGGACCGCTGAAGGCGGCCCGTCCGCACCTGCGGCAGGCGACGCTCATCCGCAGCGACGCGGCCCGTCTTCCGTTCCCCGACAGCTCCTTCGACGCCGTCCTCTCGTCGGAGTTTCTCGAGCATGCCCGCGACCTGCGGGCCGTCGTGGCCGAATCCGCGCGGGTCCTTCGCCCCGGCGGGCTGTTCCTCTACGAGACGATCAGTCGCACCTTCACATCGTTCGTCATGGGAAAAGTCGTGCTCGAATGGATCTTCCGCTACGTGCCTCCGGGGACGCACCGCTTCCGAGATTTCATCCGTCCCGCCGAACTGCACCAGATCATGAGCGAAAGCCGCATCCGCAACCTGGAGGTGCTTGGAGTCGTCCCGGAGCGCGGGGTCTTGCGAGCGATTCTGAGGAAGACCAGCCACCCGTTCCATTTCGACCCGGACCGGCTGTTCGGCATCTATGTCGGATGCGGCCGTCTGGAGCGCACTGCTTGAAGCGGTCGCGCCGTGGGCGCCTCCCGAGCTCGCAGGCCCAGCCACCATCTCCCGCTCCGCCGTCAGAGGCGGCCCCGTCGCCGCGATGCCGGCCGCCCGAACCGTCGCTGCCCGAGCGCATCCGCGCCCATTACGACCGCCTGACGCCTCTCTACCGTCTCGTCTGGGGAGAGCACATTCATCACGGCTACTGGGACAGCGGAGATGCGGGAGGGGGCACGCCTGAAGAAGCCCAGGAGCGGCTGATCCGGCTGCTCGCGGGGAAGGCCGAACTGGCTCGCCGCGGGCGGGTCCTGGACGTCGGTTGCGGCATCGGAGGCTCGTCGCGCTGGCTCGCAGAGAAGCTCGGCTGCCAGGTGCTGGGCCTGACCATATCCCATGTCCAGGCTGTCCTGGCCAGCCGCGCCGGCACCAGCCCGGCAAGGAGAACGAAATCCGCAACGGGGAACGCCGCCTTCATCCAGGCGGACGCCGCCCGCCTTCCGGTGGGCGAAGCCTCTTTCGACGCGGTCTGGATCGTCGAGTGCGCCGAGCACCTCGACGACAAGCGCGGCCTCATGCACTCTCTGGCGGCAGCCCTGCGTCCTGGAGGCGTCCTCGCGATGTGCGGCTGGTTCCGCGGCGAGATGCTTCCCCCGGACCACACGGAGAACGAGCTGGCGCCCCTGCTCGATGGGATGCTGCTTCCATCGCTCGCCACGATCTCGAACACTCTGGAATGGATCGAAGAGGGGGGACTGTCCATCAGCCACAAGCTCGATATCACCGAGAGGGTCTCGGGCACGTGGGACCTCTGCCTGGAGATCGCGCGCCGTCCCCTTGCCCGGTTGCTCCTTCCGCGGCTCGATGACGATGCTCGCCGTTTCGTCGGCTCCTTCGAGATGATGAAGAGCGCCTACCAATCCGGTGCGATGCGTTATGCCCTCATCACCGCCAGACG
>QHYA01000163.1 GCA_003223995.1 Acidobacteriota bacterium
GTGCTGCTTGCCGACGCGGCTCTCGGTCTGCCGGACTTCCGCGCTGCAGAGCGAACCTATCAGTTGCTGACGCAGGTGTCAGGAAGGGCCGGTCGGGGTGAGGGGCTGGGGGAGGTGATCATCCAGACGGTCCGCCCGGAGCACTACGCCATCGCGACTGCCGCCGCCCATGACGAGAAGGGGTTTTACGAAAGAGAGCTGCGCGCACGCCGCGCGCTGCGCTACCCGCCGTTCCATGTCCTCGCCCAGGTGCTGTCTCGAGCGTCGAAGCCGGACAAGGCCTCCTTGATCGCGCGCCGGGCCGCGGAGGCCCTCAGGCGTCACGGGGGCGGACGCGTGCAAGTCCTCGGTCCGGCCCCGGCTCCCATCGCGCGGTTGAAAGGTCGCTACCGCATGCAACTCATCGCCCGAGCTGTCTCGCGCCGGCGCCTCGGTGCGGCCCTCCGCGGGATGCTCTCCGAGGCGGAGTCGGAAGGATATCACCGCGATCTGGTCATCGACGTCGATCCCGTCTCGCTGATGTGACGGTGGCGCGCCTGTGGTGGGGTGACGGGAAGAGCTGACGGCGAGTCCTCAGCGCCTGATGAAGATGAGAGGTCGGTCTGAGGGAAGGACCTCGCCGACGATGGCCGTTTCGGTGTCGCCGGCGGCGCGCATCTCGCGCACGCAGCCTTCGGCCCTGTCGGCGGGGAGGGAAATGAGCAACCCGCCCGAGGTCTGCGGGTCGAACAGCAGGGTCTCCTCCTCCGGGCGAAAAGGGTCCTGGATCTCCAGCGAGCCGGCGACGAGCTCGCGGTTCAGGGCGGTGTTGGCGGTCTTGACTCCTTCGGCGATCAGCGCCAGGGCCTCTTCGTAACGCGGGATGGAGCCGTAGCGGAAGAGCAGTCCGACCCCGCTCGCCCTGGCCATCTCGAAGGCATGACCGGCCAGGCCGAAGCCGGTGATGTCGGTCGCGGCGCGGGCGCCGTGCTCGGAAGCGATGCGACCGGCCCTGTCGTTCAGCGAGACCATCCAGCGGATTGCCTTCTCGGCCGTGCCGTCGCGGACGAGGTTCTTCCGGAGCCCTCCGATGATTGCTCCGGTCCCGATCGGCTTGGTCAGGATCAGGCGGTCTCCCGGCTTCGCTCCGGCATTGGTCAGGATCCTGTCGGGGTGCACGATCCCCGTCACCGAGAGGCCGAACTTCATCTCCTCGTCGTGGACGGAGTGGCCACCGACAAGCACCGCCTTCGCCGCCTCGACCCGCTCCATCGCCCCCTCCAGGATGCGGGCCAGATCCCGCTTCGTGACCCCTTCGTGGGGGAAGCAGCAGATGTTCAGTGCGGTCAGAGGCCGCCCGCCCATGGCGTACACGTCGGAGAGGGCGTTGGCAGCGGCGATCTGTCCGAAGACGTACGGATCGTCCACGACGGGCGTGATGAAGTCGACCGTCTGGACGAGCGCGAGGTCGTCGGCGAGCCGGTACACACCAGCATCGTCCGCCGTGTCGAATCCCACCAGAAGGTTGGGGTCCTTCTTACCGGCGCGAAGGTGCCCCACGATCTCCTGCAAGTCCACCGGACTCAGCTTGGCCGCTCAACCGCCGCAGTGGGCGAATTGGGTCAGCCGAGCGCTTTCACTGGCGCTCACGCTTCATCATCCTCCTTGTTGGGCCATGCTACGCTGGCCCCGGGAGAGCGTCAACGAGCGGCCGGAAGAGTGCCGAGGGGCGAAGAGTGCGCCGCGACGAGCGAGATCCTCCGCCAAGACTGATCGCGTCAGTGCTGCCCGAGAGCTCCGAGCAAGCCCGGCAGGACATCGAGAGGGCGGCCGCTGCCGGCGCCGATTCGGTCGAGCTGAGGCTGGACGCCTCCCCCTCCGATCCGCCCCTCGCCCTGCTGGAGCATGCTCGACGCCTTGGTCTGCTGACCATCGCCACGTGCAGGAGAGTCTCCGACGGCGGCGCCTTCGCGGGAGGCGAGCGGGAGCGGCTCTCTCTTCTGGAGCGCGCCGGCAGCCTCGCGGATTTCATCGACATCGAGGCGGACAGCGGAGCCCTCGAGAGGCTCACACATTCCATGTCCCGGGCCCGCCTGATCGCGTCTCACCACGATCTCTCCGGCACTCCGGCGGATCTGGAACCGCTCGTGCGGCGCCTCAGGAGCGTCCCGGGAGCCGCTCTGATCAAGATCGTGACCGCCGCTCGCGACCTTCGCGACAACCTGACCCACAGGAACCTGTTGCGCCGGATCCGGGGCAAGAACGCTCGGGATCTGATCTCCTTCGCGATGGGTCAGAAGGGGGTCCCTTCCCGCATCCTGGCTCTTGCCTGGGGCTCGGCCGCGGGCTACTTCGCTGCCAGCGAGTTGCGCCCCGCCGCTGCGGGGCAGATCGGGCTGCGCCAGGCGATCGAGACTTTCGATGTAGGGGAGATCGGTGGGAGGACGAGGCTTTTCGGGATCGTCGGTTTTCCCGTGGCGCACTCCCTGTCGCCTGCCATCCACAACGCAGCCTTTCGATCGACGGGAACAGATGCACGCTACTTGCCCTTCGAGGCGGAGAAGCTGGAGGAATTCGTTCCGCTCGTCCGGGAGCTTCCGCTCGCCGGCTTTTCCGTGACGGCCCCTCACAAGGTTGCGGCCGCCCGCGCCATGGACGAGCTGGACGGGGCGGCGAGCGCCATCGGGGCCGTGAACACCGCCCTGGCCCGCGAGGGGCGGCTCATAGGCTTCAACACCGACGCGGAGGGGGGGATGGCGCCCCTCCTCCGGCGGATGCCGGTGCGGGGTTCGCGGGTGCTTCTCCTCGGGGCCGGAGGGGCGGCGCGCGCGTTCGCCTACGGCCTCGCAGACGAAGGGGCGCGGGTCTTGATCTGCAACCGGACGCCGGAGAGCGCGGAGGATCTGGCGCACGAGACCGGCGCGCAGGCGGTCAGGCGGGACGAGCTCGCGCAGCTCTCCTACGAGATCCTTATCAATGCCACACCCGCCGGAATCGAGGATCCGGAGGAGCTTCCGCTTTCGGCCGAAGCCATCAGGGGAAGGCTCGTCTACGACCTGGTCTACCGGAGGGGCGAACAGACACGCCTGCTTCGTGAAGCCGCTGCTCGCGGTATCGCGGTGCTTGACGGCCGCGAGATGCTCCTCGAGCAGGCGCTGCTCCAGTTCCGCATCTGGCTGGGGCCCGACCCGCCCGCCCTGGCCCGCGCTCGCGAGGCCATGGAGCAGGCATTGGGGCTCGCTTCGAGGCAGGACTGAAGCGCGTTCACCCCCAGTCCTTTCTCCGCTCTGGGGCCCTCCATCGAGAGCGCTTGAAAACATGACCAGATATGACTATCTTGTAGTCATGAAGAGCGTCCGAATCGCTGAACTGAAGGCCCGGCTGAGCGAGTATCTACGCAAGGTGCGGCAAGGTCAGGTCCTGACCGTCATGGACCGGGACACTCCGATCGCGCGATTGATCCCCTGCGGATCGAACGCGCAGGCCCTGACCATCCGCCGGCCTGCGCGGACATCGCCCCCGCTCCACCGAGTGCCGCTTCCCCCTCCGCTGAAGATCGAGATCGACGTCGTCGATCTGCTTCTGGAAGAGCGGCAGGCCGAGCGGTGATCGCGTATCTCGACTCCTCTGTTCTCCTACGGATGGTGCTTGGCCAGAAGGACAGGCTGCGGCAGTGGCGGGAGGTCCGGCAAGGTGTGGCGAGCTCTCTAGTCGAGGTCGAGTGCCTCAGGACGCTGGATCGGTTGCGGTTGTATCAGGGGATCGGTCATGAGGCGATCGCCGTCCGCCGGGGGGCGATCTTCCGGCTCCTCGAGGGGATGGAACTCGTCGAGCCGACCAGACCCGTGCTGGCGCGCGCATCCCAGCCGTTCCCGACACCGCTCGGGACGCTCGACGCGATACATCTTGCCACTGCCCTGCTGTGGAGAGAGGGGCAAGACCGAGAGCTGGTCATGGCCACTCATGATGCTGCCCTTGGGATGGCGGCTCGCGCCAGCGGATTCGACGTTGTCGGGACGTGAGATCCTGGCTGCGAGTCGCCCTCGGCACGGGAGCGTCCCTGAGCCCGCATTGGGCATTTGGGGGCAGCCGACCCGAGCTTTCGCGTTTGGGCCTACAATCCATCTGGTGGGGGAAAAGCGTCTCGTGGATGGCGCGGGCATCCGGAGGCTTGAGATGAAGAGAGTCGCAAAGGCGCTCGCACTGATAGTCCCGCTTGCTCTCTCGGCCGCCTGCGCGCACACGGGCGCGGATCCTCGCAAGTATGCGGGTCTCGACAGAAGGCTGGATCCGTTCACCTACATCGAGGAGGGGAAGCTCGTCGCGCTGGCAGTGAACACGCAAGCGACGCGCTATCGGGAGAAGGAGTCCTACATACCGCTCGCCGTCGGCATAGCCAACAAGGGGAAGAAGACGATCCGCGTCGATCGCGAATCGTTCATCCTTTACGATGAGACGGGGAAGCGCTACCCGATGGTCCCTTTCTCCGAGGTCAACCAACGCTACGAGAGATCCCCGAGCGACAGGCAGTTCACGACTTTCTTCGAGATCTGGAACGCGAAGTGGCCCGTCTACACACCCGTCCCGAGCGACTTCTTCCCGCTGCGGACGGCGCGCATCGTCCAGGAGTTCATCGAGCTGCCCCCCTTCCATTACACGGCGGAATACCTCTACTTCCCTCATCCGGAAGACGGCCTCGTCAATCACCGCTTCGAGCTTCACGTCAACATCAAGCCGCTCGAGGAGCCCGTCTTCGTGAAGTTCCTGGTGGACTAGAACTGAGGGCAGTGCCTGGAGGTCACAGCCCCCACGCCGGAAGGGCTGATCACGGGCCCTGCCGCATCGACGCTGGTCGTGAGTCCCGCCGGAAGAACATGACCTGACGGCCCTTCTCGGGCCGGGTATGGAGCATGAGGGTCAAGATCAAGGTCTGCGGCATCACCGACGAGCGGGACGCCATCGAGGCCGTCTATCTCGGCGTAGATGCCCTTGGCTTCGTCTTCTCGCCGGGATCCCCGAGAACCGTCACGGCCCGGCAGGCCGCGGCGATCTCCTCGAAGCTTCCCCCCTTCGTTGCCCGGGTCGGTGTGTTCTCGGACGAGAAGCCGCAGGCGATCGTCGAGACGGCTGACAGCGCGAGGCTCACCGCCGTCCAGCTCCACGGCGATGAGCCGCCTGCCGCCTGCCGCTGCCTCCCGCTCCCTTGGTACAAGACGTTCCGAATGACCCCGGGCTTCGCCCTCGAGCGGCTGTCCGACTACGCGTGCACGGCGTACCTCATCGAAGGGGACCCCGGGGAGCGCGGCAGCGGAGCCAGCCCGCGGGCGGACTGGGACCTCGCGCGCGCCGCCAGCCGATACGGGCGGGTGATCCTCTCCGGAGGCCTGACAGCCTCCAATGTCGGGCGGGCGATCGAGCACGTCCGGCCCTATGCCGTGAACGTCTCCGGCGGCGTCGAGTTCCGCCCCGGAGTGAAGGACATCGAGCAGCTCGAGCTGTTCGTCGCGGCGGTCCGGCGCACCGAGCAGAGCTTGGCCCTCCGGGAGCAGGATCGATGACCGTTCGGGACGGCCGCAATCGACGGCATTCGCCGCGGCTGGCCGCCACCGGAGCCAGGGGGGCCCAGGAGGAACACGGGCTGGCGTTGGAGGCCAGCCGGAGGTAGCCTTTCACCCGCGGAGGAGAGCGATCCGATGCTCATCGTGATGAACGAGACGGCAGGCCAGGCCCAGATCCAGAAGGTCATGGACCTGCTGAAGCGGCGTGGTCTCGAGGGACGCCGCTCCACGGACCTCGCCCGAACGGTCATCGCCGTGACCGGGGAGACGGGCTCTCTCGATCCGCGGGAGCTCCGCGCGATGGACGCCGTGCAGGAGGTCGTTCGTATTTCGGAGCCCTACCGGCTTGCGGGACGGTCTTTCCGGCCCGATGGCACGGAGGTCGATCTCGGCGGTGGTGTCTCGATCGGCGGGAAGGCAATTGTGCTCATGGCCGGCCCCTGCGCGGTGGAAGGGCCGGAGCAGATCGAGCGGATCGCGGGCGCCATCGCACGCTGCGGGGCGTGGGTTCTTCGTGGAGGGGCCTTCAAGCCGCGCACCTCCCCGTACTCCTTCCAGGGTCTCGGCGAGGAAGGGCTGCGGCTGTTACGGGATGCCGCCGGACGGCACCGGCTGAGGGTCGTCTCGGAAGTGATGGACGCCGGACAAGTCGGTCTCGTCTCGGAGTACGTGGATCTGCTCCAGGTCGGCACCCGGAACATGCAGAACTTCTCGCTCCTGAAGGAGCTGGGCCGCTGCCGGCTCCCCGTCCTTCTCAAGCGCGGCCTGTCGGCGACTCTCGAGGAGTGGCTCCTGGCGGCCGAGTACATCATGGCGGGAGGCAACGAGAAAGTGGTCCTGTGCGAGAGGGGGATCAGGACCTTCGACAACGCCACGCGCAACACGCTGGATCTTGCCGCCGTCCCGGCCCTCAGAAAGATGTCCCACCTGCCCGTCGTCGTGGACCCGTCTCACGGGACGGGCCAGCGGGACGGGGTCGTTCCGATGGCGCGAGCGGCTGTCGCGGCGGGGGCGGACGGGCTGCTGATCGAGGTTCACGACGCCCCGGAGATGGCGCTGTCGGACGGCGCGCAGTCGATCACCCCCGAGCAGTTCAGCGAGCTGGTCAGGCAGCTGCGCGTGATCGCGCCCGCCGTGGGCCGCACCGTGGCGGGCTAGGGGAGCAAGAACGATGGATGAAAGCGGACGGACGGCGTTTCGCGAGCTGATCGAAGCGAGGATCGCGGAGTGGGAGAGGAACATCACGAACCTCGGCCACCGGATGGCCAAGGCGAAGGACGATCCGGAGGCGAAGGGGAAAGTCGAGGCGCTCAAAGCGAAGCTTCCGATCCTTGCCGAGAAGGCGAAGGAAACGCCACAGGTCTCCGACGAAGGCTGGCCGGATTTCAAGTCCGAGGTGGACCTGATGTTCGAGGACATGATCTGGATGCAGAACTACGTGATGCGCCGCCTCGGCGCGTCTTAGGCGTCTTGGGCGGCCAGCCTATCCCTTCCCGGCCTCCTTTCTCGTTTCCCCGGGCGGCACGATGGAGGCTTTGAGGGCCGGGATCGCGTCGATAAGCCGGCGCAGATCCACTCCCGACAGGGCTTCCACGACGGCCGGCAGCTCGGCCATCATGCGGGCGATGTCGCCCGTGAGCTTCGAGGCCCCGACTCCATCTCCGCCCGTCGAGACGAGGGTGATTCTGTCGGTCTTCGAGAGAGGCTCCGCGACAGCCTTCGCGATCTCGGGAAGGGCGGTGAGAAGCAGTTGGAGGGCCGCCGCCTGGTTGTACTCCTTCCACGAGCTGGCCTTCTTCAACATCGCCTCGGCCTCGGCGGCGCCTTTCAGGGCGGTGATTTGGGCCTCTGAGGAGCCTGTGGCCTTGATAACGTCGGCCTGGGCGAGCCCCTTCTGGCGGGTCGCCTCCGCCTCTCCCTTCGCGACCTGCTCGTATTTGGCGCGGAGCGCCGCGGCCTCCGTCTCGACCCTGTAACGCTCGGCGTCGGCCTGCCGTTTCACCGTCGCTTCCAGCTCTTTTTCCCGCCTCTGGATCTCGCGCTCCTGGACGATGATCTGCTGCTCCTTCTCGACGATCGAAACCTGCACCTCCTCCTTCTTGAGGGCCTGCGAGGTTCTGTTCTTCTGGATGTCGTACGCCAGGTCGGCCTCGGCCCTCTTGAGGTTGACGGCGGCATCGTACTCGGCCTTCCTCGACTGGAAGTCGCGCTGGGCTTCGGCAATGCGGGTCTCGGCCTCGAACTTGGCGATCTCCCCCGCCTGCCGCGCCTGGGCGGAGCGGATGGCCGCGTCGCGGTCCGCCTCCGCCTGCGCGATGGTGGCGTCTCGCTTGACCTCCGCCGTCCGGGGCTTGCCGAGGGCTTCGAGGTAGCCGTGGCTGTCGTGGATGTCCTTGAGCGTGAAGGAGACGATCTGCAGGCCCATGTTCGCGAGGTCGGCGACCGCCACCTCCTGGACGGACGAGGCGAACTGGTCCCGGTTGCGGTAGATCTCCTCGATGGTCAAGGTCCCGATGATCGCCCGCAGGTGCCCCTCCACCGTCTGGAGGGCGATCTGCTTGATCTCCTCCACGCTCTTGCCGAGGAATTGCTCGGCGGCCGTGCGGATCGAGGCCTCGTCCCCCTTGATCTTCACCTGCGCGACGCCGTCCACGACGATCGGGGCCCCCGGCTTCGTGTAGACCTCGGGGGTGGTGAAATCGAGAGTCATCACCTCGAGCGAGAGCACGTCCACGCGCTCGAGCAGCGGGAAGACGAAAGCGCCGCCTCCCTTGCGGATCCGGAAGCCCGTGACTTCCGTTGCTCCGCCGGTCGTGGCGATCCGGTGCTTGCGGCCGGAGATGATCATGACCTGGTTCGGCCCGACCTTCTTGTAGCGCTTCGCGACTGCCAGGATAAGGATGAAAAAGACGATCGTGACGACCGGGAAAACCATGACCGTCACGAGCGTGCTGAAGTTGAACATGGCGAACCTCCTGTTTCCTTGCCGGGACTAGTCCTTCGGCCGGACGTACACGGTCGCGCCCACGACCTTGTCGATGACGACGACGCCTCCTCGCGGCACGGCCGCCCCGTCGATCGAGCGGGCCGCGGCCTTCTCGCGCTGGCCGCGGATGGTGTAGCTCACCTCGCCCATTCCCCCTTCCGGCAGTGAGGAGATGACCTCGGCCTCGCGCCCGATGAGCTCGTCCGAGCTGAACTCACTTCCCGCCTGGGTCTGCGTGAAGATCAGCTCCAGCACGAAGTAGGCGGCGGCGGCGAGGGCGAGCCCGGAGACGGTGGCTGCCGCGGCGCCGCGCAGCACGGGCCAGTTCAGAACGTAATGGCAGACAGTCCCGGCCCCGCCAAAGCCGGTGAGGAAGGTTGCCACCGTGGTCCCGGAGACCGGGTGAGGATGGCCCGCGTCGAGATGGCCGGAGGCGTCCACATGGACGTCTCCTCCGCCCAGATCCGCGAGCCAGCCCATGGCGCCGGCGATGGCGGCATAGACGACCCCCATCAGGAGAAGACCGACGTAGAAGATGCCAACGCTCATGACCGCTTCTCCGATTGCGGCTGGTGGAGGGGTCGAACCGGCGAGAGCAGTCTCATCATCCCGCCGGATGCCGACCGCGCCGGCCGAGCGCTTCCCGCTTCAGCCGCTCGAAGGCGGCCGCCACGTCCCTGGAATCGCGCGCCGCGGATTCGAGGAAGCGCTCGAGAAGGCGGAACCTCGCGAACGGGTTGTGCTCGCGCTCCAGTTCCTGCCGGAGCTGCCTGATCTCCTCGCTCCACCTCCCCGTCGACTCGAGCGTTCCTATGAGTTTCTGCAACGATTCCACGAGCGATGCGATTCCCTCGGGGGACATGCTCGTTCGAGTGGTCGAGGCCTGAGCGCCAGGCCCGCCAGGCGGGGCTGGAGAGGTGTGGGCGTCGGGCTCGCTCGTCGCAGCTTCCGCCGGGGGTGGGCTTACGCTTGAAAGCGGCTCGCCCGGTCTCACGACCAACTCGACAGCGCCGGTCGTGTCGTCCAGCAGCAGACCCGCGACCGAGAGGTCGCGGGGAAGCAGCGGGGAGCCGGAGATCGCCGCGAGCGACTCCTGAACCCCTTGGCGGGGATTTGGAATGGCTCCCGCCCAGCTCCTCAGGTCGCCATCTCCGAAAGCCTGCCGGGGGACCCCGCGCCTCCGAAACGCCTCGATGAAAGCAGCGGTGTCGAACGCCGCCATGCGGCAGCTCGAATGGCCGAGGACGATCACCTCGGTCACCCCGAAGAGATAGACCGCGAGAACCAGGTAGCGGAGCGGCTCACCCTGGCGGCCAAGCAGGGCCCCTGGCGTTCGCAAGAGGAGACCTTCACTCTCCCCCAGCCCCAGGGCCGGACGCAGCATCCCATCGAGGCGCGGGTCGTAACAGGCGATCACCGCGAGGCTCTCGCTTTGAGGAGGCGGCAGCGGCCGTGGGGGTCGGGCCTGGCTGTAGTTGCGGTTGCGCCGGAGGATCTCCTCGAGATGCATTGCCCCCTATTGCCCCCCGAGAGGCCGTCCGCTTGTCAACGACGTTGAGAACCGGATGCCCCGAGGGCTCGAATGATAGCGCCAGAACCGGCGAAGGGGATGGCGCCTAGCGGGTGAACCCCAGCCTGGCAGCGACTTGCCTCTGACGCCGATCGAGTGTCAAGAAGGTCAGGCCGCTCCTCTCGGGGTCAAGGAAAAGCGCATTCGCAAGGTGCCACAGGTCGGCTCCCTTCACGTATCCGGCTGCAATGATCCGGTCGAATTCTTCGGTGAGTGGCCTGTTGGGATAGACCCAGGTCAGCCAGGAGAGCAGGGGTGCGGCTGCTTGTTCCTGCACTCCCTCCCGCGCGAAGACCGAGCGCAACTCGGATGAGACAGCAGCGCGCGGGGATCTCGGGCTTCGCTCAACCGGCCCTCAGCACCTTGCCTGCCGGCTCCCCGATGTAGCGGCTCCCTGTCACGACGGGAATGCCGTTGATGAGAACTTCGCTGATCCCTCGTGCTGGCAGTCGCGGCTCGGAGAGGGTCGCATTGTCTTCGATCGCTTCCGGGTCGAAGACCACGATGTCGGCCTGCGCGCCGGCGGCGATGCGACCGCGGTCGGAAAGTCCGAGCAGCTCGGCCGGGTAGCCGGTCATCTTCCGGATCGCATCCTCGAGCTTCAAGACTTTCTTTTCCCGGACGAGACGGGCCAGCACCCTCGGAAAAGCGCCGTAGGCGGCCGGATGGGGCAGGCCGCGCCCCGTGTCGATGGCGTCGGTGCAGAAAGCCCCGGCCGGATCTGCCGCGAGGAGCAATAGACCATCCTCTTCTTGCTCGGTTCCGGAGATCTGGAAGACCCACTGGCCGACCTCTCCGTCCTCCTCGATCATCAGGTCGCAGATGGCGTCGAACGGGGACGCTTCACGGACCTTCCCCAGCTCGGCCAGCGTCATCCCCTCGCAGCGCCTGTTGGCAGCGCTCGCCACCCGCGAGACGGCGATTCCTTCCCATCCGACGGCGGAGACCAGGTTGTGAGGCCAGCCCCCCGGGCTCCAGGGAGGCCAGGCCGGCCGGAGCTCCTCGATGTCGAGCCTGATCCTCTCGCGCTCTCGGTGAGCCCTCAGCCGCGCCAGCAGCGCCCCGACGCCTCCCTCGAGGGCCCAGGGCGGGTAGATCGCCAGCATCATGGTCGCCGCGACGGTGTAGGGGAACATGTCGAAGCTCACCCCGATCCCTTCGTGGCGCGCCGCCTCTTCCCTCTGGAGGACCGTCTCGATCTTCCGCCAGTGGGCCCTCCCAACGGCCTCGCTGTGGGAGTGGTGCACCTGACAGCCCGCCTCGCGCCCGATGCGCAGCAGTTCTTCCACCGATTCGAACAGCAGTTCCGAACTGCCTCGCACGTGGCTCGTCATCAGACGGCCGGAGCAGGCGACGGGGCGGCCCAGGGCGATCAGCTCCTCCGTGTCGGAGAACATCCCGGGCGGGTAGATGAGCCCGGTGGAGAGGCCAAAGGCCCCCTCCTCCAGCCCGCGCTCGACGGTCGCGACCATCTGCCGGGCTTCCGCCGCGTGCGGCGCTCCCGCGCGCAGCCCCATCGCGGCGAGGCGGACGGCGCCGTGGGGCAACAAGGCTCCGACGTTCAGCGGCGGTCCCGCCTCTTCTACGGCATCGAGGTACGCTCCGAGCGAAGTCCAGCTTCTGGCTCCTCCCGCCGGGGTCATCCAGGCCAGGATGCCCGTGATCAGAGGCGCGGAGAGCTCCGAGGCCGGAGCGGGGCCCAGACCGCAGTTGCCGACGATCTCGGTGGTGATCCCCTGAAGGATCCGGCCCGCGAGCAGCCTCTCCGCGCCGCGGTCCGGGAGCGGGAAAAGCAGGTCCGCGTGAGAGTGGAGATCGATGAAGCCGGGGGCGACGATCTGCCCACCCGCCTCTAGAACCCTCGCGCCCGCCGGGGCGAGCAGGCCCGGACCGACTTGCTCGATCGCCCCGCCGCGCACCAGCACGTCCGCCGGAAAGAGGGTCCGTCCCGTGCCGTCACAGATCTGTCCCCCGCGGATGAGGATTTCTCCGGATGCCATGAAGCCATGCTAGCAGTTAGAGAGCCCACGCAAGGAACGTAGAGCACTATGAGAGGCTCGTCCGGCCTGCCCGGACAGGGCGAATCCGCGGTCCGGGCTGCAAGCTGCTCACCACGGATGACAGGAGGGATGCTGGACCGCCCGGAACGGCCTTCAGTTGCAGGGTGTGGCGGGCTGTCGCTCCGATCCATCCGTGCCGTGCCCGAGCGTGCCGCGTCCCGTCTGGTTCCGCCCGGCGACGAGATAGATGAAGGCGGCGCCGGGACCGGGAAGGGCCGCGTCGGAGGCGGTGTTCTGTACGAGATTGGTGAGCAAGCAGTCCGGTCCGCGGCCAGAGCGAAGGTCCGCGAGGTCGCCTCGGTACAGATCGAAGCTCGTGGAGGAGCTGGGGGCGCCTGACTCCCAGATCAGCGTCTGTTTGTCCTGGAAGCGCAGAGGCTCGGCCGAGGCAGCGGGTGGCGAGACCTCGCTGGGCGGGTAGGTCGGACCGCCCTGGCAGAAGGTCTGGTTCATCGGGGAGAACGCGTCGTCGATGGGTTTATCCGAGTCGGTCACCTCGAGGGTCGTCGGGTCGATCACGGACCGCTCCACGGCCGTCCAACCCCCCGTGGAGGCCATCTTCGCCGCTTGCGTCGTCGGATGGCCGCAGCCCGACGCCCCGCCCGTCGCGTCGAGGCGCGCGACCATCATCCGCGGAAAGCTCTCCCGGTGGCCGCCCACGACCCAGCCTCCATCGCTCGTGGGTGCCACCGAATGGACCTCTCCGCCGACATCGTCCAGATGGCGCTGCCAGACGATGTTGCCGGCGGGGTCCAGACGCGCCAGCCAGCTATAGAGGTCGGTGTAGCCGGGACCGTTGATCTCCCCACCCGCGAGAAAACCTCCGTCGCTCAGCGGAGCCACGGCGTAGAATCGGTACGTCACGCCCGACTGTCCGTAGGAGGCTCGCCACAGGATCTCACCCGCCGCGTCGAGCTTGATTAGCTCGGCCACATCATTTGCCCCGACAGTCCGCCTCCCCACCATCACGAGATTCCCGTCCGACGTGGGTGCCATCGCCCGGATTTCTTCCAGACCGTAGCTCCGCGACCAGACGAGGCCGCCGCTCGGGTTCAGCTTCAGGACGGATCCGGAGTCTCCAGCGACCAGGAGGTCCCCCGTGGGGAGCTCCACGCCGGAGTACAGGATGCCGTCCCCGCTGGAGGAGCCGAACACCTTCGCCCACTTCAGATCGAGACCTTCGCCGACCGCGACCACGAGCGGCTTTCGGCCGGGACCACCCCAGGACAGTGTCTCGCCCACCAGGACGTAGCCGCCTTCCCTTGTCGGCACGAGACCCCGGGCGCGGTCGTCTCCCTCAGCGCCGCCGAACGTTCTCTGGCGCAGCACCGTCCTGGCATCGGGTGAAACGATCACCAGGGCCATGTCGTCGTTGCCGTGCGAATTGACGTGGATATCTCCGGCCGCCACGATGCGGCCGTCGGGAAGCTCCAGGAGGTCGTACCCCGCCTCGCCGGTGGGGGAGCCCATGAGCTGGCGTTGCCACAGCAGGCTTCCGTCGCTGTTCCGCTTGATCAGCGCAAGGGCGCGACCCGTGTCCGCCACCGCCAGGAAGCGGCCGTCGCGCGTCTGGACGGCACGGCCCACCTCATCCGCGATGTAATCGTCCGTCGTGGTCACCCAGGTCTGCGCATGAACCTCTGGCGAGAGAGCCTGAGCCAGTACGAGAAGCAGGTAGGGTTCGAGGCGGATCTTCATGAGGCCGACCCCACTCTCTTGGCGCCGAACGTCCGCGCTCCGCAACCTCGATGCTGCGGATCCAAGTTGTCAGTTTACGGCGAGATCCTCGAGATCGGGCGTCAGGCAATGAAAAGGATTGTCAAGGAATGTCAAATCCCTGGCGGGCGAAGGGATCAGGGAACGAAACGATACCCTTCGCCGTAGACGGTGAGGATGTGTCGGGGATTCGCCGGATCCTCCTCGAGCTTGAGGCGAAGAGTCCGGATGTGCGTATCGACCGTCCGCGTGCTGACGTCCGGGTCGTAGTTCCATATCTCGCCGAGCATCCGCGCCCGGGAGACGGTCTGGTCGCGAAGGCGGATCAGCATGTGGAGGACCTCGAACTCCTTCGACGTGAGGTGCAGCCGCTCGCCATCTCGCGTCGCGAGAAGTCTCTCGAAATCGAGCTCGATCCGGCCGAAGCGATGGATCGCGGAATCCATAGGGGCCGGCGAGGCGACCCGCCGCAGGCGCGCGCGAATGCGCGCGAGCAGCTCCGGCAGGCTGAAGGGCTTGGTGACGTAGTCGTCCGCTCCCGCCTCGAGGCCGACGACGCGATCGATGACGTCCCCCTTCGCGGTCAACATGATGATGGGGACCAGGACCCCCTTCCGCCGCAGCTCGCGGCAGAGGTCGAAGCCGTTCATGCCCGGAAGCATCACGTCGAGGAGGATCAGGTCCGGCCGATCCTCCAGCGCTCGCCCCAGCGCCTCCCCCGCAGTCGCGGCCTTCAGGACGAGGTACCCCTCGCGGCCCAGGTTGATCGCGAGGCCGCGGAGGAGATCTTCCTCGTCCTCGACGATCAGGACCTTTTGCCGGGCTTGGTCCATTCGGACGGCCTCGATCCGGTTGCGCTCGATCCGGTCGCGGGCGGAAGGTTGAAGACGAGACTGAACCGGCTGCCGCGCCCGACCTCGCTCTCCAGCTCCACGTCTCCCCCGTGCGCCCGCATGATGTGCCTGACGAGATAGAGCCCGAGCCCGTAGCCCCCCTTTCCGGTTCCGTTCTCGATCCTGTAGAACTGGTGAAAGACGTTTTCTCGCTCCCCTTCCGGAATGCCGATCCCTCCGTCGCGCACCTCGATTACGACCGCGCCCGAACGCTCGAAGAGCCGGACGCCGATCTCCTTCGAGTCGCCCGAGTACTTGGCCGCGTTGTCGATGAGATTCACGATCGCCTCGGCGACGGCCTCCGGATCGAACGGCAACGAAGGGAGCGTCTCGGGCAGCTCCAGCCGGACGGAGAACCCCTGTCGGCCGAGATACGTCTCGTAGGCGCGAACCGTCCGGGCAACCGTGGGAGTCAGGTCGCCAGGTCGAAGGGCGTACTGCCTCTCGCCCCGCTCGATCCTCGAGTAATCCAGGACGCGATCGACGAGGCGGGTCAGACGCTCGGACTCCCGGACGATGATCGAGTAGTAGCTTTTCTGGTCCTCCTCCAGCGCGCCCGGGCCTAGCAGGAGGGTCTCCCCGTACAGCCGGATCAGGGTCAAGGGCGTCTTCAGCTCGTGCGAGACGCCGCTGACGAAGTCCGCCTGCTGCCGGTTCGCCGCCGCGAGCTGCCGGTTCGCCTCGAGCAGATCGCCCGTCCGCGCCTCCACGAGGGCCGCCAGCTGACTCTCCCGCAGCTTCAACCGGCGGATTCGCACCCGGTGCAGACCGAACCCGGAAAGCGCGACGGCGAGGGCCGTCCCTACGAGAAAAGTCCGCGTCTGGTAGACGTGCGGTCGGATGCGGAATCCGAAAGACGCCCCCGTCTCGTTCCAGAGACCGTCGTTGTTGCACGCGCGCACCCTGAACTCGTACGCGCCGGGAGGGATGTTGGTGTAGGTGGCGATCCGGCGCGTGTCGGCCTCGACCCACTCCTCGTTGAAGTCGTCGAGCCGGTACTGGAACCGGACCCTTTCCGGGTCCACGAAGCTCGGCGCCGCGTACCGGAAGGCGAGCTCGTGCCGGCCGGGGGGAATCTCGGTCGAACGCCCCCGATCCAGCACGATCCGATCCATGATGACCTCTTCGATCACGACCGGAGGGGGGATCGGATTCCTTTTCACCTGCGTCGGGTCGACGATGACGGCGCCCAGGATGGTCGGGAACCAGAGCTTGCCGTCGCGCCCCGTCCACCCGGCCGGCTGGGAGCCCCCGCTGCACTCCACGCTCCTCATCCCAGCCGATTTTCCATAGAGCGTGCACGTGATCTCCCCCGGCTCGCCCCGAGCACGTGCATTCAACTGCCTCTTCTCGATACGGAAGATTCCCTTGTTGGAGCTCATCCACAGGTTTCCCGTGCGGTCCTCGAGCACCCTGAAGATCCGGTTCTCGCAAAGGCCATCGCGTCGCCTGAAGGCCCGCACCGCGTTCCCCTCGATGCGCGTGAGCCCATCGCTCGATCCGACCCAGAGGACCCCCTCTCCGTCCTCGAAGATGGAGTAGACCACGTCGCTCGACAGCCCCTGCCGCGCCGTTAGCGCGAAGAAGCGCCCCCCCTCGAAACGGTTCAGACCCCCGCCGTTCGTCCCGAGCCAGAGGACCCCCTCACGGTCGACGTGGACGGCCCTCACGACGTCGCTGGACAGCCCGTCCCGCGTGGTGAACGTCTCGAATCTTCCGTCCCTCAACCGGCTCAACCCGCCGCTCGTCCCGATCCACAGCGAGCCATCGTCCCCCTCCGCGATTCCCCAGACGGACGGACGACACGATGTTGCTCGACAGGCCATCCCTCGTGGTCAGAGCACGGCAGCTCGCTCCCCGGCAGCGGTTCAGCCCCCCTCCCCAGGTGCCGATCCAGAGCGTGCCGTCCGCACCCTCGGTGATGGTCGAGACCATGTCGTTGGACAGGCCCTCCCTCATTGTCACCGTGGCGAAGGGAGCCTGGCGAACGCGGTTCAATCCGCCCCCTCCCGTCCCGACCCAGAGGCTCCCCTCCGCGTCCCCGTGGATCGCATACACGATGCCGTTTGAGAGCCCCTGCACGGGGAGGAGCGAAACGGAGGAGCCTTGCTCCTTGATGCGGTAGAGACCTCCCCCTCCAGTCCCCAGCCACAGCCTCCTCTCCCGGTCCTCGTAGATGGCGTAGACGTTCTGGTCGGCGAGGCCGAGGCCGGAGGAGAGGTTCGCGAATCCGCCGGGCTCCAGGCGGCCGAGTCCACCTTCTGCCGTCCCGACCCAGAGCCGTCCGCGCGAGTCTTCCAGAATGGTGTAGACGGTGTCGTGAGGGAGACCGTCCCGGCTCGTGTAGACCTGAAAACGACCGTCCCGGAATCGGTTCACCCCGCCGCCGTCGGTGCCGATCCAGAGGTTCCCGGCCCGGTCGACGTGGAGAGCCCGGATCAGGTCGCTCGAGAGACCGTCTCGGGTCGTGAAGCGGGTGAGAGCCCCGTCGCGGAACCGGCTCAGGCCGCCTTCATAGGTGCCGACCCAGACGGACCCTTCGGCATCCTCGGCGATCGCCGAGACGACCGGATGGGCCAGTCCCTGCTCCTTCGCGAATGTGGTGAGAGTCCCCTTCTCGAGTCGGCTGACGCCTCCCTCCGTTCCGATCCATAGGTTCCCCTCCCTGTCCTCGTAGAGCACGCGCACGTCGTTGCCCGCGAGGCCCGGAGTATCAGGGGCTTCGTAGACGACGAAGCGGATCCCGTCGAACCGGACCAGCCCCTCCTGCGTGCCGAGCCACAGGTAGCCGTCGCGAGTCTGTCGGATCGCGTGGACCGAGTTCTGCGGGAGGCCGTCCTCGGAACGCCAGACATCCACGGCGTAACGGAGCGCCGCGTCGGCCAGGCTGGCGTCCCGATGCAAGCTGGCGGCGAGGGCCGGCGTCAAGAAAGATGCCGTCAGGAGAAAGGAAATGCCGGCAGGCCGGAACGCGAGGCGGTTCAATGAGCACAGTTTAATCCCATCACCAGTCGGAATGCCGCATGAGGACGGCAAGGTCGAGTGAGGGGAGGCGGCCGACGCCCACCTGACCTCCACGTCGCTCGCCGATGAGGGGTGGGCTGACGGACGGCTCAAGCCCAGAGGATCCTATGAGCATGGATCGAGCGCGCCGTGAACCGAAAGCGGTAGAGATGCCGCGTCGTGCCGAGATCCACCGGCAACAGGATCTCGAACGTTCGGCCGATGTACCTCGACCCTCGCTCCAGCGCTTCTTCGCGCGTCCTCTCGGCGATGATGCCGCCATCGAAAGGCAAGTCGCTCACCCAGGTGTTGGGACGTCCGCCAATGCAACAACGCATCCACTCTTGCGGCCAGAGGAATACCTTCACCTCCGAGCCGGGCTCCACTCGATCCGGGGCCTTGCCTCGTTGCCTCGGACCCGCGACGTAGAGCCGGTGCTCTTTCCCCTGGGAGTCCGTGTAGCGTCCTTCCTCCAGGAGAAGACGCAGCGGTTGGCTCGCCTTGTCGCGGATCGTCACGATGATGCTTCCCAGCCTGACGTCGAAAGAAAAGGAGGCGATGTCATCGCTGGCGATCAGGTCCACCGCGCGCCCCGAGCTCGAGGTGTCGAGTGGGGTCTCCACGCCCGAGGTGAGGCGTGTGGCCGATGTCGCGAATTCGTAGTCGACCGTCCGTGCAATCCCGATCAGGCAGGAACTGCAAGTGAAGAGGGCGACGGCAGCTCCGAAAGCCCGGACCCCGCTCTGCATGGCCGGTCAAGCTATCCCGAGGCAGGTTCGAACACAAGATGCAGCGTCCGGCCGATCGGTTCCAGTAATAGCCCGCCGGACAGATCAGGAAGCAGATTTTGTCGGAGCAGCGACCGGTCCGGTCCTGCGGGCGGGCTCCGTGGTCGAAGCGGGAAGGGTAATCGTCATCACCGTGCCTGAGCCCGGACGGCTGCGGGCTGTCAGGGTCCCCCCGTGCTCCTCCACGGCCCGCCGCGCGATCGCCATGCCGAGCCCGGTGCCCGTGGCGCGCGTGGAGAAGTAGGGCTCGAACATTCTTCCCAGGGTCGCCTCGTCCATTCCCTCGCCGGTGTCCGAGATCTCGATCTTCACGCTCCCGGGAGGCTCCTCCGCCACGCGGACGCGCAGCGTCCCGCCAGCCGGCATCGCCTGAAGGGCGTTGTCGATCAGGTTCACGAGGGCGCGGCGCAAGACCCGCGGATCGATCAGCACGGCAGGAGCCGGCCCGTAGTCCTCCTCTATCCGCACCCTCGGCGGCGGCGAGGCGCGATAGGGATGAAGCGACTCGCGCACGACCGCGGCGGCGTCGGCGGGGCGAGGCTGCAGCGCCGGAAGGCTGGCATACGAGGAGAACTCGGCCGAGATCTCCCGCAGCTCGCGGACCTGAGCGAGGATGGCGCTCACGCACTCCTCCAGGACCCTGCCGAGGGAGGGGTCCGCTTCACGGTGCAGCCTCAGCAGATGCTCTGCGGAGAGCTGGATCGGCGTGAGCGGATTCTTGATTTCGTGGGCGATGCTTCGAGCCATCTCCGCCCAGGCGGCCAGACGGTTCGAGCGGACGATCTCGGTCAGGTCCTCCAGCAGGACGATCCGGCCCGGGTTGCCGGTCTCCTCCTCGCGCAGGGGAAGGATCACGCACCGCAGCCGCCTGTTCTCCGGGCCCGCGGGCAGGTCCACCTCGCGTTCGATCTTCGCGTCTCCTGCACTGGCGGCCTCCTCGAGCAGCCCGGCCACCGGCTCGAGCCCCGCCCGCGCACGGAAGAGCTCCGGAAGCGGGCTGCTTCCGGCATCCTCTCCGAGGTCCAGCATGAGCCGCGCGGCCGGATTGATCGTGCGGATGTATCCGGCCGGATCAATCGAGATCACGCCCGTCGTCGCGTTCAGGAGGATCTTCTCGATGTAGTCGGCCCGGCGGCGCAGATCCCTCCGCTGTCCCTCCAAAGCCTTCGCCATCTTGTTGAACGAATCGACCATCATTCCGGTCTCGTCCTTCGTTTTGACGGGCAGGCGGACGGAGTAGTCCCCCTCGGCCAGCCGGGCCGTGGCCTGCGTCAGATCGCGGATCGGGCCGGAGATCCTGCGCGAGGTGGCGAAGGCGATCGCCGCGAGCAACGCGCCCAGAAGCGCGGTCGCCGTCAGGAGCCCTTCGCCGAGCACGTCCGCCTCGTGACGCTGCTCCCTCTGCGGCTTGGTGAGCGGAACGGCGAGGACGCCTGTCTGGGAGGTGTCGGGGATGTCGATCGGAGCGTAGATGAAGTAGGCCTTCTCGGTCCCCAGGTTCTGCTCGCGGAGAGCGTAGGGGGCGCGCCGGTACAGCACCTGCTGTGCCACTTCTGCGTCCAGGCAGCGAGACAGCAGGCCGGTGGCGTATAGATCGGGCCTGCTTGCTGCGGCTAGCCGGCCGTCGACGAAGACCGACAGCTCCTGCCTGACGACACGGGAAAGCCAGAACAGAGCGTCGTCGCCGATCCGGGCAGGGGGCGTCTCTGACATCTCCGGGGCCTCGGCGCTCCGGCCCGTCTCGCCTGCGCTGCTCGCCGGCTGTCCCGGCGCACGCACCGCCTCGGCCGCGTGGCCTTCTTCTCCACCCACGGTCCGCGTTTCTCCGGCGCCTCCCTCGCCCGGATGTTCCGCCGCAGCCGCGCTCGCTTCGAGGTAATCCTCCAGCAACCGCCGCGCCGTCTCGAGTACGGTGATTCCCTCCGTCTCGATCCTGGCGCTGGTGCGATTGAGCACCTGGGCCCGGATGTAGGCGGACAGGCCGAGAAGCGGCAGCATGGAGGCCAGCATCAAGGCTGCCAGCAGGCGGCGCGAGTAGGACACCCGCAGGCTGTCGAGCCAGCCGACCGTCGCGGCGCGCAGGCTTGCGCGCGGAGCGACGGCCAGACTCAGACCTGCCCTCAATGCCAGGGCGCCGGCGATGGCGAGAACGGCGAAGCGGACGAAAGCCGAGAGCCGCTCGCTCCAGCCCCCTGCGGGATAGCCGATCGCAGCGACCTGCTTTCCAGCGAGGAAGTAGTACATGCTGTGAGCCCTGCCGCCGATTTCGACGTCCCCCCAGAGCGCGCTGTCCTCGCCAAGCCTTTCTCGCAAGCCGGTGGGAATGGAGGGGGGGCGGAGGGCGCTGGAATGGATCACCTTCCCATCGAGGGAGTAGAGCACCATGACCGGCTCTCCTCCGAGGTACTCGTCATAGATCGGATCCCGCCCTCCAGGGAACAGAGCAGCGACGAGAGGGTCGTTGCGCATGAAGAAGGTCAGGTTGTCGGGTTCACGGGAAAGCTGCACGACCAGGCGGCCGACGATCTCTTGCCCGTTCCGCAGCGGCGTCTCGCCGCGCAGCAAGGGGATCCGGAGAGTCAGCAGGCTGTAGGCGTCTTCTCGCACCGTTGTCCGCGGGCTGTCCGGTGGGTCCGTCGGGGAGCTTTTATAGATGCCGGGCGGCAGGTTGTAGGTGAACTCCGACCGCAGATGCCCCGTCCTGTCCAGCACCGAGAGGGCCGATTTCAAGCCATCAACCGCCAGCTCCGTCCGCGACCAGTAGTCGAAAGCCAGCGCGGGTCCGGCCGGATGCGTTTCTGGACTGCTGAGGGCGGACCAGCGAGGGTCCGTTTCCGCGTGCTTGAGGAGCTCTCCGATGATCGCGTCCCGCCGATTCTCGAGGCGGATCTCATCGCGCTGCAGGTTCTGCTCGACGAGGAGGCGGGAGGCCCGTTCGCCCCCGGCAATGAGGGATGCGCCGGAGATCACGGTCGCGAGCGCCGCCAGGATGAAGCGAAACCGCGACGGTGAGCCGACAAGTCGCTCGCCCAGGCTCGCCGCTTCGCGGCCCGCCCCCGCGCGACCTGCTGACAGAGCCGTCAACAGCAGCATCAGCGCAGCGGCGGTCAGCGCGAGGGCCGAGGCCTGGAGCGCGAGGCGAGGGGCCTCGGGCTCCAGAAGCTGAAACCGGATCGGGTTGATGCGGGAAACAGACGGGAGTTGATAGATGAAGCTGATCGCCAGGGCAAGCCCCGCGGCGCCTATCAAGCCCAATCCGACACGGGTGGACAGATTCAAAGGCGGTTCGAGCAAGATCCCGGCGCGGCCACGCCTCCTCCGGAAAGGGGCTGTGCAGATATGCGCCGCGATGAGCAGCACGAAGGAGGAGAGGAACAGGTCCGCGGGCGATGAGAGCAGTCCAAACGGAGCCGGGACAGCGAAGGTCTCCGGACTCGCGAAAGACCAGGCGGCGGCCCGATCTCTCAGAAGCGGCGAGGCGCCGAGGCGGAGCGCGGCGAGAAGCAACAGGAGGACGCAGATTCCCGCCACCGATCCAGGCGGAGAAAGGGTGCCCTCCGCTGCCCCCAAGGGGCGGGGAAGAGCGAGCAGGGCGGAGATGAGGGCGGAGGCGATGGCCAGCTCGGAGAGAGCCTCGATCCATTCACGGAACCGTTCGCTGCGGAAGACCGCGGAAACCGGCTCCACGCGCGCCAGCGCGAGGACCCTTCCATCTCGGTCCCGCAGGGGGACGAGCTTCCCCGCCCCGGAAGCGCCCCCTGATGTTTCTGCGGGCAGCTCCTCCGTCGTCAGCCGA
>QHYA01000032.1 GCA_003223995.1 Acidobacteriota bacterium
CCATAGCTCGACTCGGACGTGAATCCGCAGAAGAAAACGTTCTCGCCGATGCGAGAAGGGAAGGCCGCCACGGCCTGCCGCGCGTCGTGCCGTCTCCCCGTGCCGATCGAGGCGGTAGGGCAGGAGATGAGCGCCATCAGGGCCAGATGCGTCTCCTGCTCCGTGACCGGCTGGCGGTGAACGCTCGACTGGCCCCCGTGATCTCGGAAGGTGGCAGGGGCGATCTGGCGGCAGGTGTCGCAGTCGATGCAGCTCGAGTCGACGAAGAAATCCCCAGAAACGTTCTCGGGCAGGCGACGATAGGGGTCCGCCATCAAAGCTCCCATCGTCGATGATGCCGCCGGCGGCCCGAGTCGCGCAAGTGGACATGGTGCGCAGGCAATATGGGCAGGAACTGGAAGTCCTTGCGGCTGGCCCGACGGATCTTCAAACTATGCACCGACACGACTCTTCATCGACTTGGCGTCGGATCAGAGGTATGCTGCCGGCCTCGAACACAAGAGGATGTGGAGACCTGATGAAGGCTCGGATTGCTCAGGTCCTTCTGCTGTCGGCAGCCATCGTTCAAGCGGGTGCGATAGCGCCGATGCACGCCATCAGGTCGCAGACATCCCAGGGCGTCCCCGCCCGTGAGGCCGCTTCTCCCGCATCGTTATCCGCGGGCGAAAGGAAGGTCTGGAAAGTGAAAGAGGTCGATCTCGCTTTCCGCTGGGTTCCCCCTGGCGATGCCGTGCTGGGGAGCCCTTCGAGCGAGCCATGCAGCCAGAAGGACGAGCGCCGCTGGCACGCCGCGTTCCCCAAAGGTCTCTGGATGCAGGAGACGGAGCTGACCCAGGACCAGTGGCAAGCAGTGATGTCGGCCAATCCCAGCAAGTCGAAAGGCTGCGCGAGCTGTCCGGTCGAGCAGGTGTCCTGGGATGACGCGCAGGAATTCCTCCGGAAGCTGAACGGCCTTGTGGAGGGAGGCGGCTTCAGGCTGCCGACGGAGCCGGAGTGGGAGTACGCGGCCAGAGGCGGCGGGGAAGGGGCTTTCGGCCTTCCCTGCCATGATTACATCAGGCGCACCTGCCAAGATCACCCGGCCTGCCTCGACGAGTTCGCCTGGTATGCGGCCAACTCCGATGGAAAGAGCCATCCCGCCGGCCAGAAGAAGCCGAACGCCTGGGGACTTCGTGACATGCACGGCAATGTTTGGGAGTGGTGCGAGGGCTGGTACGGGCGGTATCCGGACACGTTCGACAAGACCGTGGAGTGGGCGGGACCCGAGGGCGGAAAAACTCGGGTCTTGCGCGGCGGGGCCTGGAACAGTCTGCCCGGCTCTGTCAGAGCGGCGGTACGTGACTTTACAGCCCCCTCGACTCGAAGCAAGGTCATCGGATTCCGCTGCGTGAAGGACTCCTGAGGTCGGCGCTTCCGCGCCTCTGGCCGTGATCGTTCGAAGAATCAGATGCAGCAGGGTTGCCAGCCGCTGCCTCCTTCTTGCCATTCTCCTCACGATGTCTCCTGCCGCCGCGGCCGGCCCCGAGATCACGATTCGTAGAGAGCAGACGCTGCCCATCCGGACCGTCTCCTTCAGCGATGACGGACGGTGGCTGACCGCGGCACACGAGGACGAGACCACCGATCTATGGGAGCTCGTCTCGGGTGTCAGGATCCGCACCCTCCCCGGCCACACCAAGGAAGCGAAGGATGTCGCCGTGAGTGTGGACGACCGCTGGATGGCCTCCCCAAGGCCGGAGGACACCATCGAGCTGAGAAACCTCCTTGATGGCAGGGACGTGCGCCTGCTGTCGGGCCACAGGCGGGCTGTGACCGCTCTCGCTTTCAGCCGCGACGGACACTGGCTCGCCTCGGGCGGGAGAGACCGGAGCATCAGGATCTGGGCGGTCCCGTCGGGTCAGCCGTTGCGAACGCTCTCTGGCCACTCCGGAGACATCAACGCCCTTGCTTTCGATCCCGGCGGGCGCTATCTGGCCTCCGCCGGGGCGGAAGGGACCTTGAAGCTCTGGCTGCCACGCAACGGGCGTGAAGTGCGGACCTTGAAAGGTCATGACTCCGAGGTCGAGTCGGTCGCCTTCAGCCCCGATGGCAAATGGCTCGCCTCCGGGAGCACCGATGGCACGACCCGGCTGTGGGAGGTCGCCACGGGCCGGATGGCGGCTCTTCTCCTCACCAGCAAGTTGACGAACGACTGGGTGGTGGTTTCTCCCGATGGTCCCTTCGACGGCTCTGCCGAAGGGCTGCGACGGCTCGCGGGCTGGCGCTTCGGCGAGCGAGAGCCCGTTTCCCTGGAAAGCTTCTTGGCCGATCTGTTTAGCCCCGGGCTGCTGGTGGCGATCCTGAGCGGCAGGCCGCCTCGGCCCCGCCGCGATATCACGTCCCTCGACCCCCGCACGCCGGAGGTGAAGCTGTCGCTCGGAGATGCCGAGGGGTCGGGACGTGCCGCAGCCTCGGGGGCCGCGCATGTCAGGGTGGAGGCGGCCGAGGCCCGGCCGGACAGCGATCACCCGGCAGGGAGCGGCGTGCGGGACGTGCGCCTGTTCCGCAACGGAGTCCTGGTCAAGGCATGGAATGGGCAGATCCCTCTCGATGGCGCAGGGAAGGCCGTCCTGGAGGTGGATATCGCCTTGACGGCCGGCGAGAACCGTGTGGCTGCGCGGGCAGCCAACGGAGACGGCGTGAGGGGCGCGGATGTTTCCGCTGTCCTGGCCGGGGCGAGAAGCTCGAGACGGAAGGGGACCGCCCATCTCCTCGAGGTCTCCATCGGGCGATCCGCGAACGGCGAGTTCGATCTCCCCCGTTCGGTCGCGGATACGCGGGCTTCCTCCGAGGAGCTGTCGCGCCGGCTCGGCAAACTGCAGACCTCAGAGAAGGAACAGGCGTTCGAAAGGGTGGAGCTGAAGACCCTCGAGGACTCGCAGGCCACCCGCTCGAATATCCTCTCGGCCCTGGAAACCCTCGGAGGGAAGGTCCGTCCGGACGATGCAGTGTTCGTCTATTTCGCGTGCCTTGGTGTCTCACGCGGAGACCACTTCACCCTGATCTCCCATGACCTGGGATACGCCGGGAAGCGGGGCAAGATGAACGAGAAGGAGCTGAAGGTCATTCTGGAGCACGGCATTTCCGATGGGGAGTTGGAGCAGGCATTCGAAAAGATCGACGCCGGGCAGATCGTCCTGGTGATCGACTCGTGTGACCTCCCGTTGTCTTCCGGTTCGAGGGAGAAGGGCTGGTCGATTACTCGCTGCAGCGGTTTGGCGCATCTGGCCTCGCACAAGGGGATGTATGTTCTCGCAGCTGCCCGCGGCTTTCATGCGGCCAAGGAGGAGGTGTTCGACCAGGAACCGCGGCTCGTCGATGTCTTGCTGAAAGGATTGCGGACGCCCGCGGCCGACTGGAGCCCTCGAGATGGCGAGGTCTCCGCGGGTGAGTGGCTGGAATATGCTGCGAGGGTCTTTGTCGAGACGGGGCAGCCGAAAGCGCAGGGTGTCAGCAGGGCGGCCTTCCAGGCCGGCAAGGCGGAGCAGGATGCCGGCAGCACCACATCGGCGTGGCAGGACGTTGGCAGGATGGCGCGGGTGTTCACTCCGGTCGAGAGCGCTCCTCCTCCCTGGATCCTCGTGCGATTCAAGACAAACCCGTGACCCCGCCACAGGCCCGAACGGCCTTTCCGGAGATCGCCCGCGAGCTGTCGGAGGTAGGAAGGGACTTCTACGCCCGCGGCTGGACGCCAGGGACGAGCGGCAATTTCAGCGCGGTGGTGACCAGAGATCCTTTCACGCTGGCCGTGACAGCAAGCGGGGTGGACAAGGGTTGCCTGGAAGCCGCCAGCATCATCCTCGTGGACGCCGAGGGGAATCCCGTGGAGGGGAGGGGAGCCCCTTCCGCCGAGACACTGCTGCATCTCGCCGTCGCGCGAGCTTCCGGGGCGGGAGCGATCTTGCACACCCACTCGATCTGGAGCACGATCGTGTCGGAAGACTTTGCCGGCGAGGGGGGGCCGGTCATAGAAGGCTACGAGTTGCTCAAGGGGCTCGAAGGCGTGCGCACTCACGAGCACAGGGAGCGGCTGCCGATCATCGAAAACTCGCAGGACATGACGGCTCTGGCGGCCTCGGCAGAAAAGGTCTTGAGCAGCTTCCCCCACTCGCATGGCTTCCTGATCCGCAGGCACGGCCTCTACACTTGGGGGTCCGATCTGCGGGAGGCGAAGCGGCACATCGAGGTTCTGGAGTTCCTGCTGGAAGTCGTTGGACGGACGAGAAGCGGACACCTCGCCGTGAAAAGAAGGTGAAACAAAGATGGCCATCGTAAGGATTCCCGCCGAGCAGAGGACGCTGCGCGACTTCGACCAGGTCGTCCGATGCCTCGCGGGGGTCGGGATCGACTATGAACGCTGGGAGCCGGCGCCTCCTGTCTCGCCCAACTCCGGGGCCGAGGACATCCTCGCCGCCTATGCCCCCGAGATCGAGAAGCTGAAGGAGCGCGGAGGGTACGTCACGGCGGACGTCATCGATGTCAGGCCGGAGACTCCAGGCCTCGACCAGATGCTTGTCAAATTCAACCGCGAGCACTGGCACGACGAGGACGAGGTGCGCTTCATCCTCGAGGGCCGCGGGATCTTCCACATCCACCCGCGGGCGGGGGCGGTGCTCGCGATCGAGGTGGGGCCGGGCGACCTCCTGCGCGTCCCCCGCGGGACCTGGCACTGGTTCGACCTCTGCGCCGACCGGCGCATCCGGGCCATCCGCCTCTTCCAGGATCCGGCCGGCTGGACCCCGCACTACACGGACAGCGGAGTGGACCGGGGCTTCGAGCCGGTCTGCCTCGGGCCGGCCCAGGTCGGGGGAAGGGGCGCCGCCTCGGGATGACCGGCCTCGTCCTCGACGTCGAGGGGACGACCACCTCGATCGAGTTCGTCACCGGCACCCTGTTCCCGTTCGCGCGGGAGCGCTTCCCGGCCTTCCTGCGGCAGCGTGCCTCGGACCCGGGGGTCCGTGCCGAGATCGAGGCCTTGCGGGCCGAGCACGCGAGGGAGAGCGCGTCCGATCCGCCCGCGCCCTGGCGCGAGGACGACCACCTCGCCTCCGCCACCGCCCATATGGGAGGAAGGCTACCTCACCGGGGAGCTGCGTGGCGAAGTCTATGCCGACGTCCCGCCAGCCCTGAAGCGCTGGCGTGCGCAGGGGAGGGAGACCTGCATTTTCTCCTCGGGCAGCGTCCTGGCTCAGAGGCTGCTCTTCGCCCACACGAATCAAGGCGATCTGAGCGGGTTCATCAGGGAGTACTTCGACACGGCCGTCGGGGCCAAGAAAGCGCCCAGCAGCTACGCGAGAATCGCGGCCGCACTCGGCGTGGTTCCGGATGGGATCCTGTTCATCTCGGACGTTGTCGCGGAGCTGGACGCGGCGAGCTCCGCCGGCATGCAGACCCTCCTCTGCGCTCGCGCGGGGCCGGCCGAAGCAACGCCGCCAGCCTGCGACCACCTGGTCATCACGACCTTCGACCAGGTTTTCCCTTGATGCCGTAAGCGCTGGGACCGGAAGCGACCGCTGCGAAACGGGTCACACACCCAGGCACCTGGCCGCCCTTTCGTAATCGGAGGGCTTCACCCAAAGGATCATCCCGTACCGGTTCGATCCCGCACACAAGGCCTGGGCCGCAGTGAGGTTGATCTCCTCGTTGGCGAGCTTGCCGACGATCTCCGCGATAGCGCCTGGCCGGTCGTCCCCTTGGACGTAGAAGGCCATCTTGCGCCCGCTGAGCTTGAGGCCGAGCCCGGAGATCCCCTTCCGGAGCTTCTCGCCATCATCGGCCGCGACGAAATCGAACTGCGCCCTCCCCCCCTCGACTGGAAATCCGCAGTAGGCCAGCAGGTTCACGCCGGCTTGCTTGAGAGCCGACAGGATCCTGAAGCCTTCTCCGGGAGTGTCCGGAATCTCCACGGTGTAGTAGTCGACCCGACGGATCGTATCTGTCATGACCCACCTCCTCGATCAGGCCGGACCTGGGGACGGCGCCGCTCAGGTTCAGGCGATCGCGGCCAGCCCGGGGGCCTATTGTAACCGCGTCCTCCCTGGCGCTCGCCTCCGTGAATCGAAAAGTCAAGGCGGACCGGATCACCGGACCGGGAAGCAGCCGGAGGGCGAATGGAAAGGCGGGTTGCCGCCGACAGGCTCCGGCCGTATAAGAAACGGTCGCGTGACAGCGCCGTCACGGCTCAGCTCGATCGGGAGGGGACCCATGAAAATACGCCTTGCTGTCGTCTCGGTGCTGGGTCCGCTCCTCGCCTGGCCCGCCGCGGCTCAGGCTCCAGGCGATGTCGGACCCACCGTGCGCGTCGCTTCCGACAGGCAGACCATCACCTGGGGAGCTGTCTCCGGTGCCGACTCCTACAACGTGTACCGCGGGCAGAGCCCCGCTCTCGCCGATCAGACCTGCCTCGTGGTTCACACGACTTCGCTCGCCGCGGCCGACTCAGCGGCTCCAGCCTCGGGAGGGCTCTTCTACTACCTCGTCTCCGCTGTCAACTCCTCCGGGGAGGGGACGCTCGGGAACAGATCTGATGGAACCCCGAGACCCAACACAGCGCCATGCCAGGACGCGGACGCCGATCTCGTGCCGGACAACCGGGACAACTGCCCGGGGGTCGCCAATCCCTCCCAGGCCGATCAGAACTCCGACGGGCTGGGAGATGCCTGCGATGGAAAGACCTATGACTTCGAGGCGGACGCGCTCGGAGCCCGCCCTGCTGCCATGACCCAGACCGGGGGTGTGGAGCCGAGCTTCCTCGTGAGGGACTACTCGGGCGACAAGGGGGTCGCCTACGACGGCGGCAACGCGGGTGTGCAGGATGTCTTCGTGCGCTTCGGGGCCGACGAGCCCTTCGAGCCGACCAACATCTATATGGACTTCGACGGAGCGGCCGAGACCTCATCTCTGGAGCTGTGGTCCGACGGGGCCTACGGCGCGAACGCCGGCGAGGGAGTGATCTTTCAGATCGGATCGGGCGGGCAG
>QHYA01000033.1 GCA_003223995.1 Acidobacteriota bacterium
GTGCCGACCACGTGGCTGTTCGAGTAGGTGCTGCTGTAGGGAGTATAGAAAGTCCAGCCCGTGTCCACCCCTCCGGCAAGCGCCACCGAGATGGTGAAGAGGCCTCCGAGCGTATAGATGTACCAGCTCGCTAGGTTGAGCCGGGGGAAGGCCAGGTCCCGCGCTCCGATCATCATCGGCACGAGGAAGTTCCCGAGCACGGCGGGGATCGAGGGGATCAGGAAGAAGAAGATCATGATCAGCCCGTGCATGGTGAAGAGCCTGTTGTAGGTCTCGGCCTGCACGAGGTCCCCGGCCGGGGTCATCAGCTCCAGGCGGATCAGCACGGCGAAGACGCCGCCGAGGAAGAAGAACAGGGTGACCGAGGCGAGGAAGAGCAGCGCGATGCGCTTGTGGTCGGTCGTGAAGAACCACGATCGCGCCGTGTAGCTCGCGCTGATGTAGTTCTTCCCGAGGGGGACAGGCGCCTCGCTCATCGGGCGGCCCTCATGCTGCTTCCCCCGGCTCCCGCCTTGATGTAGGTGATGAGCTGGAGCACTCCCTGCTCGCCCACCAGCCCCTGGTAGGTCGGCATGACCGGGTCGTACCCTTCCACGACCTGGGAAGAGGGCTCGAGGATGGCGCGGCGGAGGTAGGTCTCGTCCGCGCGCGCCGTCTGTCCGTTCCGCAGCCTCACCGTCGATCCGAAGAGCCCCTCGAGGTCCGGGCCCGTGCCGCTCCCTCCGGGGGCATGGCAGGAGCCGCAGCCCAGCCTGCTGAAGAGCTTCTCCCCGGACGCGCTGGCGGGCTCCGAGGGCCGGGTGGCAGCGAGCCATTGCTCGAACCGGGCGGGCGTCATGACGATCACGGCTCCGATCATTCCCGAATGCTGCGTGCCGCAGTACTGGGCGCAGAAGAGGTGGTAGCTTCCCGGTCTGGTCGCCTCGAACCAGGTCGAGGAGATCCGCCCGGGGACGACATCCGCTTTGACCCGGAAGGCGGGGACGAAGAAGCTATGGATCACGTCCTCGGAGGCCATGACGAGACGGAACGGGCGCCCGGCGGGGACGTGCAGCTCGTTGATCTCCATGTTTCCTTCGGGATGCTGGAACTTCCACATCCACTGCCTGGCGACCACATCGATCTCCGTGGATCGCTGAGGCGCGTTGGCGCCCGCGAAGTAGATCTCCGCCCCCCACACGAACATGACGAAGGCCAGCCCGGCCGGGACCCCGCTCCACAGCAGCTCGAGCCAGAGAGCCGCGGGACCGCGCTCGGGGCGCCGGCGGCCGGGGCGGCGGCGGTACCGCACCGCGAACGCGATCAGCAGCGTGAAGATCAGGATCGAGAAGAACGCGCTGACCCCCAGCAGGAAGAAGTACAGGGCGTCCACCTTGGCGGCGGCCGTCGAGGCCTGCTCCGGGAAGAGAGGAAACAGCGTGAGCATCTCAGCTCGCTCGAGAGTCCCTTCTCCGGTCTCGCCGGAGCATGGCGAAGATGAACCCGGCCAGCCCGGCCAGCGTGGCGGCCCCGCCCAGACGGATCGCCCTCAGGACCGGGAGCGTGTACCTCCCCGTCGCGGGATCGTAGTGGTAGCAGAACAGCAGGAGCTGGTCGACCGGCGAGCCGATCCTGTTGCTCGAGGCTTCCACGAGACCCAGTCGAAGATCGCGCGGAGGAAAATCGACTCCGTAGAGGTATCCGGAGACCACCCCCTGAGGCGTGAGGAGGACGAGGCCGCTTGCGTGAGCGTACTGGTCCTGCCGGGGATCGTAGAAGTAGCGGAATCCGGCCTTCTCGGCCAGCCGCCGGATCGAGCCCTCCTCTCCCGTCAGGAAGTGCCATCCCTCCGGGCTTCCCTGGCGGCCGTAGCTTTCGAGGACGCTGAGCTTCTTCGCGGCCGCCAGCGCGGGCGGCTCGGCCGGGTTGAAGCTCAGGACGATGACGCAGAAATCCTTGCCCGGAGCGATCGGGAGGGCGCGAAGGCTGCGGACGAGCCCTTCGAGCACCAGGTTACAGAGCATCGGGCAGCGGTAGTAAACAAAAGCGAGGATGGCGGGTCTGCCCCCCAGGCAGTCCGCGAGCCGCACGGGACGCCCCTGCTCGTCCTTGAACACGAGATCGAGGGGGAGCTTCTCGTTCAACCTCTGATCGAAGCCGACTCCGGCAAGTGCGGCCGGCCGGTCCCCGGCGGTGTCCGCCCCGAAGGCCGGGAGCCCGGAGGCCGGGAGCCCGGAGGCCGGGAAATGGACCAGGAGCAGAGCGAGGGCCCCCAACGAGGCGAGGCGGGTCGCCCTGGAGCGGTACGAGGGGAGTCCCGGATTCGTTCGGGTCACCGCTTCCCCCCTGCGGGGGAGCGGGATTGCAGCTTGCGCTCGGACATCAGCTCCATGGCCCTTTCGATCGGGATCCGGGCGATGCCTGCGCTGCGGTCGATCCAGCCGTAGTTGTTCAGAATGGCGTTTTCCTCCAAGCGCATCTTCCTCAGATCCTCCGCCGGATCGACCTGGAGTCGGGGCTCGGGAGGGAGGGCCTTCTCCCCGGCCAGTGGAGAGGCCGGAAGGTCGAGGCGGGCCACGCGCGCGTGGAAGTACCAGAACAGCCAGCCGATCAGGAGTATGGTGACGAGGGCGTGCGCCACCAGCCCCGCGGCGAAGAGAGCGACGGCAGCCGGCTCGATGTCCCGGCGCTCGTGACCGTCCCGAGGGTCCGTGGGGTCTCCGTCGCGCTTCATGCCCTCATGCGGCGCCCGCGCGCAAGCCGCCGCATCTCCTCCTCAGCATCGTCGCGAATAGAGCCGTCCACGCCCCTCCGATGAAGAGCGGGGCGGCCAGGTCGAGCCAGTGGAGTCCCGCCACGGTCCGCGAGAAGGCGGGCGAGACGAGCCAGAGAAGATCCACCAGGCGCATGGCGAGGATCACCCCGGCCACCGACGCGAGCACGGATGCCCGGCGCTTCGTCCCGCGCGACAGGAGCAGGACGAAGGGGAGGGCGAAATGAATGACCACCAGCGACAGCGCGAGCCACTGCCATCCCCCGGTCGCGCGGTGCAGGTACCAGGGGATCTCCTGCGGCAGGTTTCCCGACCAGATGATGAGGAACTGAGAGAAACCCATGTAGGCCCAGAGCATGACGAAGGCGAGGATGAGGTTGCCGAGATCGTTGAGGACCTCCGCGCCGGAGGAATCCGAAGGAGCCGGACGAAGGGCCGCCACCAGCAGCGCCGCGAAGGCAAGCGCCGAGAGGACCTGCCCGCAGATGAAGTACATCCCGTAGACCGTGGAGAACCAGCCCGGCTCCAGGGACATCACCCAGTCGATCGAAGCGAACGTCGCGGTCAGCCCGTAGATGACGAGACCGGGGGCGCTGAGAAGGCGGAGGCGCCGCTCGCCCGCGGGGACGGCCAGCCGCTCCGGCCGGGACGAGCGCTCCAGCAGCCACGCGATCGCGATCCATAGGGCGAAGTACGCCCCCGCCCTGGCGAGGAAGAACGGCTCATTGAGATAGGGCGCGATGTGCCGGAGATGCTCGTCCCGGGCCACCTCGTCGCGCCTCGCCCAGACGTAGAGGTGGCGCAGGCCGAACAGCAGGGGAAGGAACAGAGCGGCGAGCAGGGGGAGCGTCCCGCTCGCCGACTCCAGCTCGCTGCGGATGAGCTCCCCCCACCGCCCTCCCACCAGGTTGTGGAGCATCATCAACGCGAAGCAGCCGAGAGCCACTCCGCACCACAGCAAGTAGCCCGCCAGGTAGGAGCGGTAGAACTGCGCGGGAAAGAGGACCCACCCGGCCGCGCAGGCCAGCAGCCCTGCTCCTGCGGCGAGCAGCGCTGCCTGCCGCAGGCGGTCCAGCCGCAGCCGGCTCCTCGGATCGTCAGTCATGCGCGGAGGCCTCGAGACGGCGCCGGTCCTCGGGCGGCAGCTCGGCCACGCTCGCCCTCTGGCTGAGCTGCAGGGCCCGGATGTAGGCGACGATCGCCCAGCGATCCTCGGGAGGAATCTCGGAAGCGAAGTCGGACTGGGCCCCCTTTCCGTGGGTGATCACGTCGAAGAGATAGCCCGCCGGAGACCGCCTCAGCCGATCGGTGTGGTACGAGGAGAAAGGGCGGAACCCCCGCATGGCGATCATGCCCCTTCCATCGCCCACCCGCCCGTGGCAGGGAGAGCAGAAGATGTCGTGGCGCTCCCGCCCCCGCTCCAGCACCGCACGGGTGACAGGAAACGGGAACTCGTCGGCGAACGAGCCGTTCGCCTTTCCCCGGTAGAGAAGATCATCCGCGTCCAGGTGCCCTCGCGCGACGGTTCCATCGACGAGAGGACGGGCGGACCTTCCGTCCTCGAAGAAGGCGCTCTTCTGGAGGGGGTTGTAGCGTGGTTCTCGGGACATCTCTTGCGTGCAGGAGGCGGAGAAGAGCAGGCAGAAGCCCACGGGACCCGCCACGGCGCGCGCGAAGATTCTCGGCCTCACGTTTCGACCTCGAAGACCGCCTGGGGAGCCAGCCTTTCCAGGAACCTCCGCGTCCGTTCCAGGTCGAACAGAGGGTCGGCGGCCTCGATGCAGAGGAAGAACCTGTTGCGGCTCGCCAGCTCGAAGCGGGGCGCATTGAAAACCGGGTGGTAGGGCATGGGCAGGCCATTCAGCGCCAGCATTCCCAGCACCGCCGCGAGGGCGGCGCCGAGGACGGTCATTTCGAAGGTGACGGGGATGAAGGCGGGCCAGCTATTCAGCGGCCGCCCGGCGACGACGAGGGGGTAGTCGATCGCGGCCACGTAGTACTGCAGGAAGTACCCTCCGGCGCATCCCGCGATCCCCCCGATCAGGACGATGAGCGGCACCCACGTTTCGTGAAAGCCGAGCGCCTCGGCCAGGCCCTCGACCGGCTGGGGAGTGTAGGCGTCCATCCGCCGGTAGCCCTCCTCACGCGCCCGGCGCGTCGCGGCCAGCAGGCCCTCCGGCGCTTCGAACTCCGCCATCAGCCCATAGAGCGCCGGGGGCGGGGAGGCCCTCTTGTTCACGCGGAGCCCTCCCTCTCTTCGGCGACCTTCGGAAGAAGCGCCCGCATCTCGAAGATCGATATGACCGGAAGAAACCGGATGAACAGCAGCAGCAGGGCGAAGAAGAGACCGATCGATCCGATGAAGGTCGCCCAGTCCCA
>QHYA01000034.1 GCA_003223995.1 Acidobacteriota bacterium
AGGGTTGCGCCGGAGGCATCATTCGGGGAGCCTGAGGCCGTTCCGGGCGAAACTCCCGTGGCGCGGGGGATCTTTCGGGTCGGAACTCCCGCGGCGCCGGGGCTCTCTCGGGTCGGAACTCTCGCGGGGCCGGCGCTCTTTCCGCACGGAGCTCTCGCGGCGTTGGGGCTCTTTCCGATCCGAACGCGCCAGGAGGAGCGGCCTCGCGCCGCGGCTGTTCGAGAAGACGGCTCTCGCGCTGACGCCCTTGCCGCTCGTCTCGCGCCGTTGACGAACGGGGCCGATCGGCGTCTCGGAAGAGCCTCCTGAGACGCTCGTCGTCCATCCGGCGATGCTCGCGCGGGTCGCGCCGGTCAGCGAGGGCGGCCTGCCGGCCGTCGGAGCGCGCCGGCTGCGATGCGGCCTCCCTCCCCGAATCCTTCGTCCTGGGATGTGTGCGAGGCGCTCGGGGAGGCGCCTCGTTCTTCTTGCGCTCCGGCGGCGGCGCAACGGCTCGCTCCCGCTCCTGGGGCTTGCGATCCGGCGCAACGGCTCGCTCCCGCTGCTGCGGCGCATTGCCGCCGCGCGGCCCTGCTTGAGGGGCTCCCTCGGTGGCTTGCGGACGCTCGTGGGTCCTGGGTGCCCCTCTTTCCGCCGGTGTTCCGGCCTCCGGTCTCGCGGGTCTTGCTCTTTCCGCAGGTCTTGTTCTTTCCGCGGGCGTTCCTGCCTCCGGTCTTGCTCTCTCCACCGGTCTTCCCCGCTCCGCGGGCGTTCCCGCCTCCGGTCTTGCTCTCTCCGCCGGTCTTCCCCGCTCCGCTGGCGTTCCCGCCTCCGGCCTTGCTCTCTCCGCCGGTCTTCCCCTCTCGACCGGTGTTCGTGTTTCCGGTCTTGCCCTCTCCACCGGTCTTCCCCTCTCCGCGGGCCTGCCAGGCTGGCCCGGCTCGAGCGCGCGCCTTCTCGCCTCGGGGGATGAGGCCGGGCCTTGGTGGCTTCGCTCCGCCGCGCGGGATTGCGCCTGGTGAAGACCCTCGATCGGTCTGCGCTGCACCTCACGGCGCTGGATCATGGCCAGCGCCCTGCGGTCCTCTTCCCGGAAGCTCTGGCCCGGCTTGACCACGCCCTTGAGGGGCAGCCTGCCCGGGGCGGACGTCCGCAGGGCGGCTCGCTCGATCTCCGCCCGGTGGCGAGCCAGATCGAGGACTCGCGTCCGTGCGGCCGGGTCCCTGACGATCGCGTGAGGCGCAATGGGAACCGCCTGGCGGACGATCACGCCCTGATTGATCTGGGTCACGTTCACGTTCTTGACCACGACCCTGGTGACGTTGTTCACCACGATCTGGTTATAGGGGACGAAACTCCAGACCCGAGGGTCGCATCCGAACCCGCCGATGGAGAAGCCGATGTGAATGAAAGCCGGCCGATCGTAGAAATCGAGCGGGCACCATCCGACGTAGGTCGGCCCGTAATACCAGGACACCCAGGAACCCGAGAAGACGTGTCCAGGGACCCAGACCCAGCCGATCGAAGCGGCGAACGACCAGCGGCCATAGTGGTAGGGAGCCCAGCCCCAAGGTTCATAGGAGGACCAGTAGTACCCGTAGGGTCCATAGACCCAGCGTCCGTAGTAGTAGGGCCTCCAGTCCGCCCCGACGCCGTACGGATACCAGCAGTAGCCGTAGTCGGGAACGGAGACCCACCGCCCGTAGCCCGAAAGCTCTCCTGCGTAGGGAGCGACCTCATCGGGAATCCGCTCGTAATCGACCCCCTCGCCGGGACGCGATTCCTCCTCTCCGTACCGCCCCTGGCCCTCTCCGTACTGCCCCTGGCCCCCGCCGTAACGCCCCTTTCAGAAAAACGGAGCCTCTGTCGCCAACGACCTCCACCTCTCCCTGCGAGGAAACCGCCGAAACGCGCGTCGAGTCATCGGCGACATCGATCCTATAGAGCCCGGGGCGGTCGACGTATGCGGAGGCGGAAGGGGTGTCCACCTGAAGGAGGGTCTCGCGCTGCTTGGCGCCAGCCGGCACGTCCACGAACAGGCTCCCCGATGACAGGCCGAGGATGCTCGAAGTCTCGATCTTTCCGTAAGGGTCGACGAGTGTGCGGAATTCGAGAGAGCTATTCTGATCTATGCGCACCATCGAGCCGTCGGCGAGCTGGAACTCCGCCAGCGCGCCGGGCTCGCTGCTGACCTTGTCCCCCTCGAAAACGGGTGTGTTCAAGGTCGCCTGCTCGGTTCCCTGCTCCGAAGCACGCTCGATGGTGAGTGTTCCTCTCAGATATCGGATCCGCGCTGCCGTGCCCGGATCCGGCAGGTCGCCGGTCTGGTCTTCATTACTATTGCGATCCTGACTATTGCGATCCAGCCCCCGATCGTCCTGGACCTCGCCGCGGTCGTCGTACCGCCCGGGCTCTTCGAAGTAGGATGATTGGTCCTGCTGGGCCCGTAAAGAGGAGCCGCGGTCCTGATAGGCGGCAAGGGGAGAGCTGCCTGGAGGCGCGATAAGGAGCGCGCCGAGGGCGGTGATGAGGAGGGGTGATTTCATATGTATCCTGCTAGGCATGGCCCGTCTCCACTCGGGGACATTCTCTATTCCCCATCCAGCATTCTTGCCAGAACCATGCCGGATGCCGGGTCCCCGGAATACCAGGAAATGTCCGCACTTCCCGGCGCTTTTCCGGCTGCCGTCCGGCCATGAAGGCGCTTGGGGGACCTCGAAGTCGTCCGCTGCAGGCGACAACCGGCGCTTTGGCAATTGACCCCGCCTTGCTGAGGCTGTAGTTTCATGATCGAACTTCCCAGGAGGAGGTCGAGAGGTGTTGGACACGTGGCTGACCGGAAGGCGAGCGAAGGGAAAAGGCGGGCTTATCGGCAACGACGCTCCGCCCGAGCCGGACCCTCACGAATCGACGATTCAGCGAGCTAGCGCCCTGGCGCGAGCGGGCAAGATCCGCGAGGCGGCGGAGGGCTACCGCGAGGCGGCCCAGGGATTCCTCTCCAGCGGCCGGCCCATCCAGGCGATCGCAGCGGCCTTCGAGGCCGCCTGGCTCGATCCGCACTCGGACTTCCCGGCCGATGAGGCCGTGAAAGTCGCCAGGGCCATCGTCTCGCCGGTCCAGCGGGCCGCCGGCCAGGAACTGATCGCGGAGCTCGACCCTCGCGCAAGGGAGGCGCTGGTGTGGAAACTTCATCCCGTCTCGTACGGACGGGATGAGCTTGTGGCACGGGAAGGGGACCCGTCCGAGGCCTGCTGGTTCGTCGCGAAAGGGCGCCTGCGAGCCACACGGATGGGGCGGCTTGGCTCCCCGGCAACTGTCGGGCTGGTCGGGCCTGGCGAGCTGGTCGGAGAATCCTCGCTCATCGCCGGCCTTCGCAGACGTGCGACCCTCGTCACCTTGGAACCGACGGACCTGCTGGAACTGCGGAGAGCGGACCTCGAAGAGCTCTGCGGAGCCTACCCGAGCCTGAAGGACGCCTTCGAGCGGCTCCAGCGCGGGAGGGATGACCGGCGCAGCAGGGGTGACCGTCGCGGGGGCCAGGCGCATATCGCTGCCTGATCCCCCCTGCTGTTCCCTTTTTCTCGCCAGCGACGGTCGCAGGCTCGTTTCCCTCTTCGTCTTCGTGGCTTCGCGGTCTTCGCGGTTTTCGCGCCTCCCTCTTCTTGCAAGACACCATCTTGAAGGAAAATGAGCGGGCATGGCGATCCGGCCGATCGTGAAGTATCCCGAGCAGGTCCTTCTTCGGCCCACCCGGCTGGTGGCCGAGATCACCCCTGAGATTCGCGCGCTCGTCGAGGACATGTGGGAGACGATGTACGACGCGCCGGGCGTGGGGCTCGCCGCGAACCAGATCGGCGTGGGCCTGCGGATCGCCGTGATCGACACGACCTCCTCCCAAGACCCAGGAATGCGGAAGATCGTTCTCATCAATCCCGAGGTGCTGGAGACGCGAGGGCGCCTGAACGAGGAGGAGGGCTGTCTGTCCCTGCCGGGTTTCACCGAGACCGTCCTCCGCCCGTCGTGGGCGAAGGTGCGGGCGTCGGATCTGGAAGGGAAGACGTTCTTTGCCGAAGGGGAAGGGCTGCTGGCTCGCGCGTTGATCCACGAGACAGATCACCTCGACGGCCGGGTCTTCATCGACCGGTTGAGCTCTCTCAAACGCGACCTCATCCGGCGCAAGATCCGCAAGAGGCAAAGGGCAGGGGACTGGCCGGCAGCCGCGAGCGGCTGATGCGGGCAGTCTTTTTCGGCACGCCCGAGTGGGCCGTGCCATCCCTGGACGCGCTGGCCGCGTCCCAGCACGAAATCCTCGCGGTCGTCACCCAGCCCGACCGCCGCTCCTCGCGGCGGGGCTCTCCCGCTCCTCCTCCCGTGGCCCAGCGCGCCCAGCAGCTCGGGCTCGAGCTGCACCAGCCGCTGACGGTGAAAAGCCCGGAGTTCCGCGAGTGGCTCCGCCGGAAGGAGGCGGACCTCGGAGTGGTCGTCGCCTACGGCGAGATCCTCCCACGTCCGCTGCTGGAGGTTCCGCCGCGGGGCTTCGTCAACCTCCACTTCTCGCTGCTGCCCCGCTACAGGGGCGCGGCGCCCGTCCAGTGGGCGATCGCATCCGGGGAAGAGGTGACGGGCGTCACGACGATGGCGATCCGGCCGCGTCTGGATGCCGGGGAGATCTACCTGCAGAAAGAGGTCCCGATCGAGGCGGGGGAGACCGCTTCCTCGCTCGGAAGACGGCTCGCCTCGATCGGCGCACAGCTCCTGCGGGAAACGCTGGACCGCATGCAGCGCGGCGATCTCTCGTCCCGACCCCAGGACGAGAGCCGCGCGACCTACGCCCCGAGCCTCACCAAGCAGGACGGCCGGGTGGACTGGAGCTGGACGGGCGGGGTCATCGCTCGCCGGGTCCTGGGGTTCGACCCCTGGCCGGGATGCACGACATCGGTGCGCGGCCGCGAGATGCGCCTGCTGGAGGTCGATGTGGAGCCGGCCTCCGAGAAAGCCGGCTCTCCGGAGCGGGCTGAAGCGGGCGAGCTTGCGCCCGGCACTGTCCTCGGCCTGTCGGACGGCGCGCTGCGCGTGCTTTGCGGGGAGGGAAGCGTGCTGCTCGTCCGGAAGCTGCAGTTCGAAGGGGGCCGCCCCATGACGGGACGGGAGGCCGTCAACGGCCGCCTGATCGCTGCCGGAGACGTCTTGGGCTGATCTCGCTCTCCGGCCAGCCAGTCAAGCCGGTCACTCCTCGTAGGGCGTGTCTGTCGTCCACGGTGTGTCGTCCACCCGGTGATTTCAGCTCTTTCAGCTGAGGCCTTGCGACAGCTCCAGGGCGATCCGGGGGGCGTCGGGATTCCCCTCATGCTTGATGTAGGCGAATACGTCGATCCCTTCGTCAACCCAGCCGCGGATCCGCTCTCTCCACTCCCCGAGGCCTTCGGGCGTGTAGTTCGACCTGCGCAGGCGCACGTAGGCGAGCTTCGCCGTCAGCAGCACAGGAGTCGTGTGGTCGTCGGCGTCGTGGATGCAGAGCCCTGCGTTGTGGTCCCGCAGCAGTTGGTAGGTCTCGTCCGTGAACCACGACTCGTGGCGGAACTCGAAGGCGAGGGGAAGATCGGGAGGCAGCGCCGCCAGGAAGCTCTCGAGTTTCTGTGAGTCAGACCGGAAGTACGGTGGAAGCTGGAACAGCAGGACGCCGAGACGGCTTTCCAGGTGCGACACGATGCCTACGAGGTAGGTGAGGGCCTCGGAGGGGGTCTTCAGGCGTTCCCGGGGAGTGATCTTCTGCGAGCCCTTGATCGCGAACCGGAAGGTCTCGCCTGTCGCGGCCTTCCACCCCTCGATCGTCTTCGCGTTCGGCATGCGGTAGAAGGTGTAGTCGATCTCGACGCTGCTGAATCGGGAGGCATAGAAGGAGAGGAAACCCTTCTCGGACAGGTCTTCAGGATAGAAGGAGGGCCTCCACTCCTTGTAGCTGAAGCCAGACGTCCCGATACAGGCCCGCGCCATCTTCGCTCTTTTCGAAGGGAGGTATGAGACCTCAGTCGATCGGGCCGCCGGATTCTCAAGGGCCGAGGCGGTTCTTGATCCGGAATCGTGCCGCCTCGATGTCGTCCGGACCGCTGTAGGGCTCGAAGTCAGGCAAGCCCCAGGCGCCGTTCACCAGCTCGCTCCAGCCGACCTGCGTGGCGCTGTGCACCCACGTGACCCAGGTCCTCGATCCTCGTGTTTCCACGATCGGATTCGTATCGCCGGTGTACGGAGTGGTAGCGACGATTTCCGGAGTGGTGCCTGGTGGATCTTCGGGCTGGACACGGTTGTCTCGTGATACGACGACCTGGCGAGTCGATCCACTTTTGATTTCGTATCCGTATCTCGGATGGCCGTCAGGCGGAACGGCGATGGCCGGAGTGCGTGCCGCCTCGCCTGCCTGCGAGACCTGGCTCTCCGCCTCCCATACAGAACCGGAGGTCCGCCGTATGGAAAAGACGGCCGGCTCCGACCCCGCCCGCCACCAGGTGATGATCGGGCGTCCCCCCGTATCGAGAGCGATCTTTGGATTCAGATCGTCCACGGCGTTGTCGGTCAGCATCACCGGCGCCGTCCAGGCCGAGCCATTCCACTCGCTGTAGGCGATCTCGAAGTCGGTCCCATCCCAGTAGGACCACGTGACGGCGGGAGCCGACCCGAGCTTGAAGATCAGATCCGGGGACTTGTCGCCGTGCAGGTCCCCGTTCGGATTCAGGACGTAGGCAAGCGGTGTCTGACGCACGAGGCCGAAGCTGGGCCAGGGGTCGGGATCATCCTGTTTTCCAAAAATGTAGATCA
>QHYA01000035.1 GCA_003223995.1 Acidobacteriota bacterium
ATCGCAGCCGCCGTGGCGCACGATGACACGGACCTGCTGCGTTTCGCCCGGAGTCCCATCGCCGTCTAAGTCCTCACCAGGGATCTCGGATCGCAGCACGTCGGCGCAGAAGGAGCCGTCCGTTCCCGTCACGACGGGAAACGCTGACCCGTCGTAGGTGACCCCCTCCACCCGCACCGTGGCTCCCGACACAGTGTTTCCGTTCTCATCGACGATCGTGCCCTGGACGCAGCCGTGCGACTCGACAGGCCAGTCCACGTTCCAGTAAGAGAGATGGTCGATGTTCCCGACAGCGTAGACCGATCCGGCGTAAGAGCCGTCGCGGATTGCGGTAAGCTCGCTCTCGGGGATGATCGACCCGGCTCCGTCTTCGAGCCAGCCGTCGCTGGCGGCCCGCTCCCACTGTCCGGTCGTCTCGTTGAAGGAGAATAGCGGCACATCGATCTTCCCGGTGCCGCTACGGAGATCGCCGAGCGTGCTCCAGGAATCCGAGGAGACGCGCATGCGGAGGATGCTCTGCGCCCCCAGCTTCCGGATGACGTTGCCGGAGTCGTCGGTGGCCTGGAGGGAGGCGAAGACCGACGAGACGAGAAGGTTGTTCCGGTTGTCCACGAAACCGCCTGGGAACTGGTTCGATTCGCTTCTCGGATCGAAAACACGCCCCTCGACCGCGGCCACATTGGCTGGAAGTTGATCGAGCACCAGCTTGCCGTCCGAGGACCGGGCGGTTCCGCCAACGACCGGGAGCACCTCCGTATCCGCCAGCGCGACATTGTTGATCACGGTGGAGCCCGGCTGGACCGCGGGGAACACCTTCATCGACGTCGCATGCCTGTCGAGCGAGAAATCCAGCAGAACGGAGCGCCCCTTCGCGGGAACGAAGCCGATTTCATACTTTCCATCGGGTCCCGTGAGGGCGGTGCGGATTTCACGCCCCTTGAACGTTCCGTCCCCATTGAAGTCGGAACGGACGGTGACTGTCACCCCTTCTGCCGGCGCGGGCGGGACCGTCATCACAGAGGCAGCTCCAGCGAAGGTCGCACCGAAGGATGGAGATGAGAACGAGCTGAAGACACCCTTCCCTGGAAGGACCTTGACTCTCAAGGTTCCAACGAAACCGGCGTCGGTGCTGAGCCCTTTGAAGGAGACCTTCTGCGAGCCCTGGAGCAAGCTCCACGACAGCGAGTTGTTCTTGAGCTTCCCCCCTCAGCACGCCGGCCGTCACGCCGTCGTTGCCATAGCCTCCGATGATCGAGCCGCTGCCGCTGATGAGGCGGTTGCATCGACCTCCGGCGAGAGAGTGATGCTTGCGCTGACCGGGCTCTCGACCGTTTCGGTCACGGGCACGGGAAGCAGTTTGGTCTTCCCCTTCTTGTTGATATAGACGACGGTTGCCAGTCCGGTACCCAGTCGTCCGCTGATCTGGAACGTCCGGGTCGGCGGGACGTCCTTGACGACCAGGTTGTAGTTGGTCACAGGCCCCGTGGCCGTCGTCGTGGTCCTCTGGGTGCCGTGACAGGTCGCCGGTGCCGAGCCAAACTGAGAATCGTTCGTGCACACCAATGTACCGACCGGGTTGTACTGGAAACGCAGCGAAGCCTCAACGACACCATCCTTCGTCTCCACACTAGCGGATAGCCCATCGAACCTCGGCTGCGCCAACGGGAGGTCTAGATGGATCTCGTCCCCCCACGACGACCCCGCCGCGACGAGCAGCACGCAGAGAGAGAATACGATTCGGGAAAACGCCCTTTGGCTCGACATGGTTCCAATCTCCCTGAGAGAGACTTCGACAGGCCGAAGACTTCTGCGGATGTAAAACCCCCTCCTGTAGGCCTTGACGGAGGGCGGCGATTGTACGACTGGCGCGAGGGACCTTCAACACCTAACGTATCCTTCAGCCCGTTTTGGTCACGAGGCGGGCGAGGGGCGGGAGAACCTCGCGACGCGGAGAGTGCTATGGACAAAGCATTTCTGCGGCCCGGAACACCAGGCCGCTCGGTGACCGTTTTCACTCGTTGGGGCCGGGAGACCTATCAGGTCTGGCTGGATGAGAAACCTCCGGGGTGGATGGCACGCATCGTCACCCTGCCTGATCGCATCTGGGCCTTGCCGGGCGGACGCGAAGTGCTCAAGCTCTACGGCTCAACGTCTGAAGAGGCCGAGGCCGCGGCGATGCATTTCATCGAGGCAGAATGCCTCCAGACCGGCCGCCGGATCGCTTCCCCCTGGCAGTCGGAGGCCTTCCGGGATGCCGCCAAGAGAGCCGACATCCAGAGTGGATCACCAGCGCCGCGAATGGCCCGGCGGCTGCTCGTTCGGTTCGGCTCGGAGCAGCCGGAACGTCCCGGGGTCACTGCGAACCTCTCGGAAACGGGGATGTTCATCGTCACCGACCGGCCCGCCCCCGTCGGGGCGCCCGTGAGGATCGATCTGCGCTTTCCGGAATGCCAGCTCGCGCTGGACGGGCTGGTGGTCTGGGCCCGCGAGAAGCGCGACGAAGGGCGGAGTCTCGGGTTCGGCGTCCGCCTCACGAACCGCCCGCCTGAATACCTCCATCGCGTGCGCTCCCTACGCGAGGTCTCGCCGGACAACCACTGACCCCGTCTCGGGATCTCTGGGATAGCCCCGCTCTAGTTCTAGCCTTTGCTCCAGCCTTGCTCTGGCCGACTCTATCCCCGAGACGAGCGTAGCCCGGCTCGAGGGTATCTTCATGGTTTCAGAGTGCCGCCAGCGGCGCCATGACGACCAGCCCGGCTCTACGCCGGCCTAGCCTAGCCGACGCACGACGCTACTCCGTGGTGGATCGCGGCAGGGCTCACGCGCGGCTGCCTCGGCGGTCTCTCGCCTGGTCCCAACACCCTCCTTTCTCCCTCGAAGCGCATCACGGGCGGACCATCATCCCGCGCCCCGAGGACCCACCTTAACCTCTCCGGGGCCCGGCCCTCGACGATGACCCGGCCTCCCTGATGCACTCCATGAAGGTGATGCGAAACACACAACGTGGTCAGGTTCGACTCCTCGTCGCCCCCTCCACGGGAACGGAACCGCACGTGATGAACATGAAGCTGTTGCATCGAGGAACAGCAGGGCACCGTGCAGCACCACCCGTCGCGTCGCATGATCCGCTGCTCCCGCCGGAGCCTGCCGGCGCGGTGGTCATCCCATGTCTCCATGAACGAATCCAGAAGCTTCTCCACAGCCTCCCAGTCCCGAAGTTGCCGGCCATGGACGCGGCGAACCTCCCGCATCGTCCGGTTCCACAGCCGCGCGATCTCCCGCGGCGCCATGAAGCTCACCCGGGTCATCCGGCCACCATCGGTCGGAGGCGCAGAGAGTTGCCAGTGCAACTCAGCGGCGGGACTGTCAGCGACGATCGAGCACTCATCCGGCGGCTCTTCATATTCAGGGAACTCGTCTGGTTCGTCCAACAGAGCCGCAGGGGGTCGCTCGAGCCCATTCCCACCCGTCTCCCATGATTCCCCAGCCCCGACGGCTGCCCTCGCAGGCGCAGGCGCTTGCCAGGCCGGGTCGAGACCGCCCATATCGGCGAACTCATCGGGAGGAGCAGGTGGTTGCCACACCGAGCCGCCCCCTGACCCCGCACCAGGCGCAGACTCTTGCCGGTCCGCCTCCTCCTCCCCGCCCGCGATCGGCGGAGGCAGGCAGGGCCACTCGCTGGCGGCCCGGGCATCCTCCACCGCCCGCCGCAGCCGCAGCACGCTCACCTTCCCCGCGTAGTCCACCCACGCCGCCTCGCTTCTTTCCCCTTGCGCCACTTTCAGAATCAGCAGCGACTGAAGCCAGGACAGCCGCCCGCGACGGTACTCCTCCCTCACCTGCCCCGCCCCCAGCAGCTTCCGCTCCAGCGAGACCAGGTAGCGCGCCCGCCGCTCGCCCATGCCGAGCACCTCCCGCGCGTAGCCCGCAAGGCCCCGGTAGCCGGCCTGCCGGGGACCACCATCCAGCACGAAACGGAACAGCCGCTGCGACAGCTGCGATTCCAGTCGGCTCCGCAGGGCCGCGAGGCGAACGATCCTTTCGTGAAGCGCCCAAGGATCGCTCGGCGGTTGCTTGTTCAGATAAGCATCCAGGCTGGCGGGCATCCATGCAGAGCCCAGGTTGGCTTCCCGTTGCGGGTCTGCCGCCTCAGGGGGCAGTCCATCCTCGGAAGCTTCGGCAAGCCGCTCGCGGGTGGAACCTGCCCGCCGCCTCGCCTCGTCCGGACCATCCCTCGGCCCCGGGCCGGCCTGCTCGCTGGGCTGGCTCGCCTCGCTGGATGGATCCGGCAGAGGGCAGCCGGAGAGGAACTCGGCGCAGATGTTCTCGACGAGGGCCCAATCCGGCAGCTCCGCCCCGCTGACGGCGGCGCAGAAGCGGAGCGTTTGCCGCCAGCGAACGGCCAGGCGGACTGGCGCGGCGAAGGACACCCGCTCGGTGGGTTCAGACTCCCCGGCCTCGTGGCTGCTCTCATCCTCGCTTCGGCCGTGATCGGCAGTCGCACGGAGGTTGTTTCCTCCAGCAGCGTCTTTCCGCTCCTCCTCTTCTTCTCCGCCGGCCGTGGCGGCACACTGCCCGCCGCCTGCGCGCCCGCTTCGCCCGGATTCGAGCCTTTCAGCTGTTCGCGGCGATCCGGGATGGTCTTCGGACTGGCGCTTGATGAGCGTCGAGAGCTCCCGCACGGACAGCCCCTTCGCTCGGGCGAGCCACTCCTGCTCGGTGAAAGGGGTCGCGACCCGACACAGCAGGCGGACCTGTTCGGCCTGGAGCAACCCCACCTCCCAGGAGAAGCCGATCAGAGGCAGCTTCTCGAGGCTCTCCTCGGCGCGGATCATCTCCTGCACGCTGC
>QHYA01000164.1 GCA_003223995.1 Acidobacteriota bacterium
TGGCGGCGGGGGGACGAGCCCCGGAGGCGCCCGTTTCCATGCGCCGGGTCAGCTCGTCGAGGGAGACCAGATCGAAGCGCCGGGCCAGCCATTCGATGTGCCGCTCGAGCATGCGTGTCGAGATCAGCATCGCGGGCAGGGAGGTGCGCCGGCTCGCAGCGAAATCTTCGACGACCCGGTGATAGGCGATGACGAGCGGAGGGCGTCCGTCCCTGAAGCGAGCCCCCGCCAGCTTGTCCGCTCGAGTCGAGTGCAGAACGCTCGCGGCGGCCGTCTTGATCGTGCTTCGCAGCAGGGAGGCTCTCATCGCGCGCCGGCCCCGGAAGACAGGGCGATGGAAGCGGCGGCGACCGGCGCGAGGACGCGCCGGGCCGCGCCGCGGACGAGGCGGCTTGCGCCCACGACGTTTCGGAGCAGCAGCCCGCGGCCGCGAGGGGGATACAGCTCGAGCCGGCAGAGCTCCCGCACATCCGATGCCCAGTGGAACTTGTACGCCTCGTCCCCGTGCAGGAAGTCGTACTCCTTCGCCCCCTCCTCGATGGCGGCCTGTATGGACAGCCCCAGGGCCACGAGCCCGACGCTCGAAGCTCCGAGAGCGGGGTGGAAGCCGGACTGGTAGAAATAGAAGACACCGCCGTAAAGAAAACCGTAGACGGCGGCGGCGGCCCGCCCGTCGAGCCTCAGGACATAGAGCCTCAGCCAGCCCCGATCGAAGGCGAGACGGGTGGCTTCCTCATGGAAAGCGCGAAGCGCCGCGGTGTGGAAGGCGTCCGAACCGCCTCTGTCCTTCCATCTCATCGTGTGGAGCGAGATGAGCGAGGCGAGAGCCTCGCGGCGGGCTTCGTCGGAACGTGCCAGCTCGAAGCTCACATCGAACTTGCGGGTCAGGCCGCGAAACTTTCGGCGGAAGGCGTACCGGTGCTCCCTGCCACGGCCGGCCAGATACTCCGACCATGGCCGGCCGGACAGCCCCACGTAGGGGCAGACTCCGCCGGGTCTCTCGAGAAAACCCCAGCCCCGCGAGGCCAGCCGGCGGGACAGCTCGCGCACGGGACCGGGTCCGCGACCGACCTGCTCGAATCGAAGCAGCAGCTTCTCCCGAAGGAGCCCCTCGGTGAGGGCTTCGAGGACCTCCTCCTCGCAGCCTCTCCGCACGATGAGGTCGAGGTAGTCCGAGCCCGCGCTGCCCGTGCCGAGGAACTCCAAGCTGCGGACCGGCATCAGCCTCGAGGGGCTGACAGGCACGAGCGACAGCGGCGTGATCGCCGCCAGCTCCCCACCCTCGCGCGCGACGATGAGATGAAGGCGCCTGCGCCCGGCCAGATGCTTCCACCATGAGTGCAGCCACTCCCAGGTCAGGAACGGTCCGTCGCACGCGCTGGCGGCGAGCAGGCCGTCCCACTCGTCGCGCAGCCGCTCGAAGACGTCCGGGTTCTCGATGATCTCCAGCATGGGCGGGTGAAAAACGAGCTATCGCGTGCGGGCGATCATGACGCGTGCCTGACTGCGAGGCCGACCTTGGCCGGGAGCGGCGCGAGACGGAGCACCTGCTCCGCCATGTAATCGATCTGCGTCTCGCTGATGTCCTGATGGATCGGCAGCTCCAGGACATGGTCGCGGAGGAAGAGCGCCTCGGCTCCCGTCTGCGCGTCGCTCCTCCTGTCCTCGCGGTTCCAGAACTCCACCGCGCCGACGCCCCGGCTCCAGAGGGCACGCGCAGCCGCCGCCTTTTCGGGGACCAGCAGAGGAAAGAAGAGCGGGCAGATTCCTTCCCCGAGCGGGAGGTCCAGGAAGGAGGCCCGACCGGCGAGACGATCGCGCAGCAGGGCCCAGTTGCGCCGACGGATGCGGCGTATCTCGTCGTAGTCGAACCGCTCCAGAAGCGCCTCGGTGAGAGGCGACGCTCCGAGGTCCGCGCAGGCGAGATCGAATCCGCTGTCGCCGACCGTCTGCCGGCTGACCCTCGCCAGGCTGAGCGCGCGGCCCGCGACCGACTTCGCGAAGCCCACTGCTCTGCCCGCGATCGGGATGCGGCTGCGCGCACGCTCGATCGCCAGGTCGAGGGACCTTCCGGCGACCGAGGCGAGGCCGCAGCGCTCGCGTCCGAGACCGGCGAGTCCTTCGAGGGCTCCCCGGTTCGAGACAAGGACGCCGCCGTTGGGGACCGGAAGCGTCTTGTACAGGCAGAACACCGCGTAGTCTCCGAACGATCCGAGGGGGCGGCCTCCGGCCTCGCTGAGCAGGGCCAGGGCGCAGTCCTCCACGAGCAGGATCCCCCTCTCACGGCACATCCTGCCGATCTCATCCATCGGCTGCGGGCGGCCGAAGTAATGGATCGCCAGCAGCGCCCGGGCGCCCTGCCGGCAAAGCGCATCGAGCTCATCGAGATCGGGCAGCAGATCCCGTCCGATGCGGTACCACACGATGCTCGCTCCGGCAGCGCGGATCGCGCGCACTTCGTTGCCGTGGTGGTAGTCGGGGACGACCACCGTCCCGCCTTCGCCGAAGCCGAGGGCCCGGAAGAGGTGGTAGATGAGATAGCGTGCGGCGAACCCGCGAACCGAGTCTGGGGATCGGAGAGGAAAGGGCAGCGGGCCCGCCGCACGCGGAGCAAGAACCTCTCGGAGGCCGAGTCCCGGCCAGGCTGGCAGGCACATCGCCTTCACTTGCTCCTCCTGTGCTGCCGGCCGGCCCCAAGGGCGCACCGCCAGCGGCCGACCAGCGGAGCGACACGGAACTTCACCGAGTGGATGAGCCGCCCCCGCAGGCGGTCGGAAAAGACGAAGAGCCAGGAGTGGGGACGGACCTGCCTCGTCCACTGCAGCTTCCATTCGTCCGCCTCTCCGAGAAAGTCGAACTCGACCGAACCGCGGGCGTGGGCGTCCTGCAGCGCCAGCATGCAGAGCAGGCTCCCCGGAGAACAGCCGCTGTATTCCGGGTCGTAGCCGGGTTTGAGAAGGAACTGTCTGTCGCCGAAGCGCAGAGAGAGATGGACCGCGATGCGCCGGTCGCCCGCGACGAGGAACTGCAGCCGCAGCCAGCCGCTCCGGGCCGCGCGCCGCGCAAGCGTCGTGTAGAACAGGCGAGTCTGCTCGCAGGACGCGATGGCGCTTCCGGCACGCCCCTTCCAGCCCGCGGCTTCGAGGCGCAACGCCTCTTCCATCGCGCCGTTCAGCCGCTCTCCACCCTCGACAGTCTCGATGCTCACGGCGCCGTGAGCTTCCAGCCGCCGCATTCGATTGCGCAGGTTGGAGCGATACTTGGCATCGAGGCCTTTCATGTACCTCTCCCAGCTTCCGCGCACGGCCAGGAAGGGGGACTGTGAAGACGGCCACAGGCCGGTGAGAAATCCGTCCCTGCCGGCGAGACATCCCATCTCAGCGAGATTGGAAGAATCGTCCGGCAGTTGCGCGAGCCGCAGGATGTCCCAGCCGGACCTTCGGGCCGACAGATGGAGCCAGATCGCGCGGCAGGCCTCCGCCCGCCTCTCGGCAGCGAGGATCAGGTCGGCTCGCGGCGTGTGCTCGTTGCTCATCAACTCCAGGCAGCGCACCCGAAGTCCATAGAGGCGTCGCTGGCGCTCGATCAGAGGGGCGATCCCGACAAGCATTCCATCGCGGCGGACGGTCACGACCTGAAGCCGGCTTCCGGTCCCGAAGGATTCCCACCAGGTCCTCACCCATTCGTGCGTGAGGAAGGGGTGGGTGAAGCCGGCCTCGCTCACCAGCCTGTTCCAGTCGGCCTGGATCCCGAGGAACGACGGGTACGTCGAGATCGTCTCCACGCTCCAGAACCCGGCGGCTTCTGGACTGCGTGCGGCGGCGGCATCGGCCGGTTCTTGCGCGCGCGAGGCGGCGCCGATCATGGCCGCGAGCTCCCCTGCACGGCGGGCGCTCGGGGCGTGGCGCGCATCAGGAAGGAACCCGCCCGCCTGCTCGGTGCAGAGTCGGCAAGAAGCGACGCGTAGAGCTCCTCGGTCGACCGGATCATCTGTTGCATGGAGAACCGCTCGGCGATCCGGCGCCGCGCGGCGCGGCCGAGCTGCGCCCGCAACGCGGCGTTCTCGAGCAACAGACCCACGGAGCGGGCAAGCGATCCGCTGTCGGCGGGCGGAACGAGGAATCCCGTCACCCCTTCCTCCACCGCTTCCGGATTGCCCCCGACGCGCGTCGCGACAACGGGAACCCCCGCCGCCATGGCTTCGAGCAGGCTGTTCGACAGCCCATCGCTGAGCGAGGGGACGACGGCCACCGAGACATCCGCAAGGATCCTGGCAACGTCGCGGCGGAACCCGGTGAAAACCACCCGCCTCGGGCCGAGCCGCCGCGCCATTCTCTCGAGACCGGCCCTGGCCGGTCCGTCGCCGACCACGAGAAAGCGTGCATCCGGAAACCGCCCGGCGAGAATGGCAGCCGCCTCGAGAAAATGCCCCACCCCCTTGATCTCCATCCCTCCGATCGGATTCAGTCGCGCGACGACGGCGACGACGGGTGTAGCGGGCCGGATCCCGAGCTCGCGGCGGAGCAGTCCCCGCCCGCGCTCCGGGTCGAAGCGGGAGAGATCCACCCCGTTGCTGATGATCGTGATCCTGCTCCGATCGTACCCCTCGGCCGCGAGGCTGTCCGCCACCGCGCGGGAGTTGACGAGAACACGGTCGGCCAGGCCGCAGACGAGCCGCTGAGCGCGCCTCTGGGCCGGGGACCAGAACTCCCCCGTGTCGCGGATGGAGGCGAGGACCACGGGCGCTCCCGCGATCCAGGCGGCGGGCACGGCGAACAGGTTCGGGTAGAAGCCGAAGCTGTGGACGATGTCGATGCGGCTGCGACGCAGGTCGCGCGCGAAGCGGAGACGCCGCCCCAGCGATCGCATGTCATAGAGGCTCCGGATCAGGTACTCGGCGATCGGGGTGCCGCGCCCATCGAATTCCTGGAGAAGCTCCCCCGAGCGCGCCAGGCAGGCGATGCGAAGGTCGAATCGCTCAGCGTCGAGCCCTCGACCGAGGGAAACGAACTGTTTCTCGGTTCCGCCGATCCGGAAGCTCGTGATGAACTGCAGGAGCCGCGGCCTGGTCTGCATCAGGCGGTGTTTTCCGCCGCGGACGAGGCAGGCGGCGAGGCGCCCCCGCCGGGACCCGCATGGCTCATGACCGGACGTCCGGCGCCGCGGCTCGGCGGGCAATATCCCGTGCGGCCACGGCGAGCGCAGCGGAATAGTAGAAATAGAAGTGATAGCTCACGGGATGGAACATCGCTGCCACGCTGAAGGCGATGAGGCACGCGCGGATACCGTCCGAGAACGCGGCGAACTCCGCCGGAAGGGCTCCCTGGTCGGCCAGCCGACGCGCCTGCCACGCCGCGCGGAGGCATCCGCCCAGCAGAAGCAGGAAGAGGATCAGCCCGGGAAGCCCGAGGTCCACGGCGTACTCGAGGTAGGCGTTGTGCACCATCCTCCAGGTCTGGCCCCTGAGCTCGTTGAGCGCGAGCCCGTTCATTCCGACTCCCGCCCCGAAGACGGGGTTCGCCAGGACGAACCGCGCGGCGGCGAGCATGTCCCTCCAGCGCTCCTGGGCGGAGCCGGTCGGATCGGCCTGGATGTCCGTGATCGTGCGCAGATACCCCAGGTAGCCGCCGGCGAGCAGCGGCGCGGAAAGAAGCAACATCAGCCCCGCCGCCAGGACCCATCCGCGAAACCGCCCGCCCGGCATGCCGCACGCGGCCAGCACCGCGACCACCACCAGGGTGAGAAACCCCGCGCGGGAAAACGTCAGCAGCACCGCGATCGCATCGAGGGCAATGATGCCGGCCAGCAGCGCTCGCAGTGCGGGCCGCGCGACACACACGAGCAGCGACAGGCTCAGCGGCAGGATCAGGTTGAGCGTGAGGGCGAGATCGTTCGGGTTGCCGGCCAAGGAGTCCCCGTATCCGGCGATCCTTTTCACCGCCGCGTCCTGGATCAGAGCGCCGGAGAGATAGTTGCGCGTCGCGGTGGCCGCCAAGGGAACGCTCATGATCGTCAGCGCCCAGATCAACTGGCGGAGCCTTTCCACCGAGCTGACGGTGTTTGCAAGAAGCCAGAAGACCACCAGGCTCTTGAGATAAACCTCCAGAAGGATCCAGACGCTCCCGCCCGGCCACAAGGAGAAGGGGACGGAGAGAACGGCCCATACGGCGAGGCAGGCGGCGAGACGGATTTCGGCGGCATCGACCTGGAGAGGCCGGTGGTGGGTGAGGCGGTCGAGAAAATATGCCGCGAGGGCGATCGCCGCGGCCAGCAGCGCGGGCCGAAACATGGCGAGAGCCGGGATGAAGGTCTGGGGTGAGATCACCATCACGAAGGTGAAAGCCAGCAGCGCCCAGAAGGGCGCCGGGCTGTCCTCCCCAGAGCCCCACTCCGCCCCGACGGTCGCGGGCCTCCACCATTCCGCGCTCGCGCTGCCGGTCATCCACGTACCGCTCCAGAGGCTGCGGACGCAGCGAGGCTCGCCTCCTCCGCCTCGAGGCGCCGGGCTGGCGTGGTGAATCTCGGGGCGTGCCGCAGCATGACGTTCACGATCCGGCGCGCCGCCCGGCCGTCCCACAGGGGAGGGCGCTGCCTCGGACGCGGCGGGGCCGCGAGCGTCGCGAGGCTCTCGCGGACGATCGTGTCGCGATCGGTGCCGATGACGCGGTTCGTCCCGTGGGTGACCGTGACAGGCCTCTCGGTGTTGTTCCGGAGCGTGAGGCAGGCAACGCCCAGCGCCGTGGTCTCCTCCTGGATCCCGCCCGAGTCGGTCAGGACGAGTCGGGCGCGGCTCATGAGGGCGATGCAGTCGAGGTAGCCGAGCGGCTCCAGGCAGACGATTCCCCCGCTCTCGGGGACCTTCCGCGCGCTCCCCGCGCCCCCACCACAGCGCTCGAGCCCCGGCCGTGTTCTCGGATGCACCGGAAACAGCACCAGCTCGCGGGCCACGCGGCCCAGCGCCCCGAGAATAGCCGCGAGCGTCCCGTCGTCATCGACGTTGGAGGGACGATGAAGCGTGAGCAGGGCGTACGGCCGGTCCGGGTCGAGCCCGAGCCGCTCGAAGATGTTCGACCTGAGCCACCGCGGCTTCGTCGCCTCGAGAGCGTCGATCATCACGTTGCCAACGAAGTGGATCTTCGCTGGGTCGGCCCCCTCGCGCAGGAGATTCCTCCGGCCGCTCTCCTCCGTCACGAAGAGCAGGTCGGAGACGCGATCGATCAGCATGCGGTTGATCTCCTCGGGCATCGTTCGGTCGAAGCTTCTCAGCCCGGCTTCCATGTGCGCGACGGGAAGGCCCATTTTTGCCGCAGTCAGAGCCGCCCCGAGCGTGGAGTTCACGTCGCCCACGACGACGACCAGGTCTGGACGCAGCTCCTCGAGGACGGGCTCCAGCCGCCGCATCACCTCCGCCACCTGCCAGGTCTGGGTTCCGGAGCCGACCCCGAGGTGGGCGTCGGGCGCCGTGATCTTCAGCTCCTCGAAGAACTGCTCGGATAGGGCCGCGTCGTAATGCTGGCCCGTGTGCACCAGATAGTGATCGAGCCCAGCGCGTCGCAGCATCTCGCGCCGCAATGGAGCCACCTTCACGAAATTCGGTCGGGCGCCCGCGACGCAGGCGATTCTCACGATCGAGCCTCCTGCGCGCTCTGCGCAGTGGAGAGCTCCAGAACCGCACGGGCCAGCCTCCTCGGGTCGTGGCGGACGCGATGCCGGATATAGGGACTCCATGGGGGGTGCGGGGAGAGCCTCGAAGGACTCTCCCCACCCGTTATCACAAGGCCTCTTTACTTGTGGGCCTGGTGGTTGCCGTAGGTCAGGTACTTGTCCTGGAACGTCAGGACGACGGTCCCGTTGGCGTCCCACACGGTCAAGCTGAAGGTATCGTTCCGCCCTGGCTCGCCAGCATCGGTGAGCTTCCATTCGGCCGTGGCGCCAGGCTTGTTGTCGTAGCGGCCGGTGCCTTTGCCCCGATAGGTGTCGAAGGGGGCGGCCGGCGGGTTCGGGTCGATGGTGGGATCGTCGGTGCACTCGGCGAAGGTCAGGGTCTCCAGGTGGAATCGATCGCCCGGGCCCCAGTTCACCTCGAGGTTGTTCGGGTTGTCGGCGGGGTCGCAGTGCAGCTCGAAGCCGTGGGTGACGCGCATCCCCGAGTCGGTGAAGATGCTCCCGCCGCCCGTCATGCGCCCCTTGCTGACCAGCGTCGGCGCGCGTTTGACCGCAACGGCCTTGACCGTGTAAGGCAGCGGGTTGGCGTTGAAGCTGAAGATCACTGCGCCGCTGGCCATGTCGAAGTGGACGACGTCAGAGGAGCCCCAGTTGGTCGCCCAGAAGGTGCCGTCGCCGACAAGATCCACGGCGAGCCAGGTATCAGGCTCGCCGACGACGTCGTAGCTCTGAACGAGCGTCCCCGAGGCGTCGAGCCGCAGGATCGCGCTCCCGGCGGCGACCAGGACACCTCCGTCCGGAAGCACGCGCAGTCCGTGCGACTCGCCGCTCGAAAAGGGAACGGCATTGAAGTCAGAAAGCTGCTGGTTGGCGCAGAGGTTGAACTGCTTCACGTGCGGCCCCTCGGACGTGTAGAACATCGTGCAGGTGTCGCGCGCGAGGTCGATCCAGCCGGCGCCCCTCATCTCCGCGGCCGGGTCGTAGGCTGCCATCATGCTCCCGGTCGAGTCGAACTTCAGCGTGTCGGCGGAGCAGTCCATTTGTCCAGCGAAGGCGTGAGCCGAGTTGTCGAAGACGATGGAGGTGGGATTGCAGTCGTAACCCGAGCCGAACTGACCCGCGGAGGTGCCGTTGGGAGTCCACTTCTCAACGCTGTCTCCCAGCAGGCAGAAGTCGTCCGCACAGTGATGGGTCACGTAGAGGTTCCCGGCGGCATCGAACCCCATCCCCTCGGCCTTGCCCGGGACCGTCCCCACCAGCACCATCTTGAGCGTTCCATCGGACCCGCGCCACTGCACCTCGCCCGTGTGAAGCGAGATGAAGATGTCGCCCGAGGCGAAGGAATCCGCTCTCGCGTCAGCCGGAAGCGTCAGGGCAGCGCTGGCGAGAACAATTGCAAGTGAGAGGACTTGCGGTTTCCTAGGTGTTTTCCTTTCCATGACTTGTTCCTCCTTTCCTTGCCGTGTTACAGGCTGGAAGGCAAAAGAACTAAAAGACAAGAGAGCGGGAACGCGAAGGCGGAATTCGGCAAGGCTGCGCGGAGGCGGGAAAGGATTTCAGGCTGCCTGATCACCACCGGCCTGCCTGCCGTAGCTGGCTTCCCTTCCCCCGTGCGTCGCCGCGGCCTCCTCCTCGGCGCCGGCCCTCTCGAACTTCTTTCCCAGAAGGACGACCCGGACCGTCTCGAGCAGAATGCGCAGGTCGAGCCAGACGGACAGGTGCTTGATGTAGAAGAGGTCGTATCTCAACTTCTCGATCTCCTCCTCGACCCCGTTCGCGTAGCCGTAGCGAACCTGGGCCCAGCCCGTGATGCCGGGGCGGACGAGCGTCCGCAGCGAGTAGAGGGGGATCTCGCTCCCGCGCTCGGGGACGTTGCGCGCCACGGTTGCCAGAAGCTCGTAGTTCGAGGCCGGATGCGGCCGGGGACCGACAAGGTTCATCTCTCCCCGGAGGACATTGATGCATTGGGGCAGCTCGTCGAGGCGGAACCTTCGGAGCCACTTCCCGACACGGGTGATTCTGTGGCCGTTGTCGCGGACCCACTCGGAGGTCCCGGCTCGGGACCCGTGCATCGTGCGGAACTTGATCAGCCGGAACGTCCGGCCATTCAGGCCGACCCGGTCCTGGATGAAGAAGACGGGGCCGCGGGAGTCCAGCTTGATCGCCACAGCGAGCGCCGCCAGGACCGGCGCCAAGACGACCAGCGCGGCCGCGGCGGCGGCAACGCTCAGGGCCCGGCCGAGCGCGAGGTGGAGGCGCGACATGCGGAAAACAGGCGTGAAGAGAAACCCGCCGGGCGTGAATGATTCGATAGCGAGCTTGCCAGCGAGCCGCTCGTAGAACTCTTCCGCAGACTCGACGATGACCCCTCTCATTCGCGAGTCGAGGAGCTGGCGGACCGGCAGGCATCCCCGCCTCTCCGTCATCGCCACGACGATCCGGTCGGGGCTCAGCCTCTCGACGAGCCAGCGAAGCTGTCCGAGCGGCCTCACAGGGAAATCTCGGGGGCTGGCTTGAGCGGAAGGCGACCCCTCGTCCGCCACTCCGACGATGACGTAGCGCCGTTTCGCATGCGCCGCGATCTCCTCGATGATCCGCGAGGCGAGTGGACTCGCCCCCAGGATCAGCACGCGATCAGGGGAGAGGGCGAGACGGAAGAAGCCGCGCACGATCCCCCGGAGCGCGAGGACCAGGATGGTCGTCGCCGCGATGATCAGCGTGAGGGCGAAGCTCAGGGTCGAGGTCATGATCGGGAGAGCGAACACTCACCCCACGGTCGGGTCGAGGTCATCGTCAGGCAGCGAAGACGCCGAAGGCGGACTCACTCCACGGTGACGCTCTTCGCGAGGTTGCGCGGCTGGTCCACGTCGCAACCGAGCCGCACGGCGATGTGGTAGGCGAGAAGCTGGAGCGGGATCGCCACGACCAGCGGCTGGAGCCAGTGCAGGATGTCCGGGACGGGAAGGACCACATCAGCCTTCCCGCGGATCTCCGCGTCGCCTTCCGTGGCGACGGCGATCACGACCCCGTCGCGCGCCTTCACCTCTTCGATGTTGCCCGCCATCTTCTCGTACGTGGGACCCTGGGGAGTGATCGCGACGACGGGCATGCGTTCGTCGATGAGAGCGATGGGCCCGTGCTTCATCTCGCCCGCCGCGTATCCCTCGGCGTGGATGTAGGAGATCTCCTTCAGCTTGAGCGCTCCCTCGAGGGCCATCGGGTGGTGAACGCCCCGGCCCAGGAAGAGAAAATCGCGCCTGTCGGCGAACCGCTCGGCTGCCTCGCGGATCCTGTCGCTTTGCCTCAGCAGCCCGCGCATCAGCTCCGGCGCGCGCCAGATTTCGCGGACGATCTCGCGGGCCCTTGCAGGGTCGAGGAAGCCTCGGGCGATTCCCAGCCTGAGAGCCAGAAGCGAGACGGCCGCGAGCTGGGCCGTGAAGGCCTTCGTGGAAGCGACCCCGATCTCGATTCCCGCCCGCGTGTAGATGACCCCGTCGGCCTCCCGGGCGACGGAGCTACCCACGACATTGCAGATGGCCACGGCGCGGCTGCCGCGCTCACGCGCCGCGCGCAATCCCGCGAGCGTGTCGGCCGTCTCGCCGGACTGCGAGATCGGAACCGTGAGCACGCGACCGTCGAGGACCGGCTCGCCGTACCGGAACTCCGAGGCGATGTCCACCTCCGCCGGCAGGCGCGCGAAGGCCTCCACCAGGCGCTTGCCGACGAGGGCGGCGTGGTATGAGGTTCCGCAGGCGAGGAAACAAAGGCGGGTGAGTCCGGCGAGCTCCGGATCACGCAGACCCAGCTCGTGGAGCCGCACCTGTCCGGTCTCCGGTTCGAGCTGTTCCCTGAGGGTGTTCTCGACCGCCTCGGGCTGCTCGAAGATCTCCTTGAGCATGAAGTGGGGGTAACCCCCCTTCTCGGCGGCCTCCCCGTTCAACGAGATCGGAGCGGGCTCGCGGCGCAGGGGGACTCCCTCGAGGCTCTCCAGGGCGACCCCTGCGGCGCTCACGAGAGCCATCTCACCGTCGCCCAGGACCAGGACCTCGCGTGTCTCCCCGAGAAGCGCCGGGATGTCCGAGGCCACGAACCACTCCCCCTCCCCGCGCCCGATGACGAGAGGCGAGCTGCCGCGGCGCACCGCAACCAGCGACTCGGGGAAGTCTTCGGCGACGCAGACGACCGCGAAGGCTCCCCGAAGATCGTGCGCGGCACGCCGCACGGCGGCCGGAAATCCTTGCCTCTGGTGCTGTTCAATGAGGTGCGCGATCACCTCCGAGTCGGTCCCCGAGCGGAAGTGGTGCCCCTCGGCGCCGAGTCGCCTGCGCAGATCGCGGTAATTCTCGATGATCCCGTTGTGCACGATGGCGATGCGGCCGGAGCAGTCGAGGTGCGGATGGGCGTTTGACAGGGACGGGCGGCCATGCGTCGCCCAGCGGGTGTGAGCGATGCCGATCCGTCCGCGGGGCGGAGCTGCGGCCACCTCCGCCTCCAGCGCCGCGATCTTGCCGGCGGCCTTGCGCAGCTCGATGCCGGCGCCGTTCAGAGTCGCCACCCCGGCGGAATCGTAGCCGCGGTACTCCAGCCGTCTCAGGGCCGGCACCAGGAGCGCCGCCGCCTCGCGCCGGCCGACATAACCGACGATGCCGCACATGACGAGATGCTCTCGGAGGAGATGTTTCGAAAGGCTACCGGAGCCGAGGGCGACGGGCCGCAGCCCGCGCCAGTCTCGGTGGATACCCGTAAGCCCGGTAGGAGCGGTAATACCCGGACAGGGGCCGATCGTCGCCGTTGAAGACGAGCCCAACGAGCCTGTCCGGCTCCATGACGTTCAGAGCTTCCTCCACGAGCCGGCGCGGCGTCCTGTGAGCGGCGACGACCAGAAGAATCCCGTCCACCCACGCGGACAGCTGGCGGCAGTCGGGGACCATGAGCAGGGGAGGAGTGTCCAGCACGACGCTGTCGTATGACTCGCGCGCCTGCCGGAGGAACTCCTCGAACCGCGGCGAGCGGAGCACATCGAAGGGGTCTGCGTGGCTGCGCCCCGCGAGCAGGACAGAGAGGTTCGCCGGGCCCACACGCCGCGCCAGTCCGCCGATGCCGAGGCTCGGGTCGGCGATCAGCTCGACGAGGCCGGGGAGCCGTACCTTGCCCAGGCCCAGCTTTCTACCGACCGCAGGACGGCGCACGTCGGCGTCCACTAGAAGCACCCGCGCTGCGGGATTCTGCGCCATGGTCACGGCCAGGTTGACGGTCGTCGTGGTCTTCCCGTCACCAACCGCCGGGCTGGACACGGCGATGACCCTCAGAGGCCGGCCCGGCTGCATCCGCTCCAGAACGAGGTTGAGGGTGCGGTACTGCTCCGCTTCGAAGGAGCCCGGAGCGGTGAGGGCCACGACGTGACCCTCCACCTTCTGAGGCGGCGCCGGTGCGGTTGCGCGTGCTGCCGGATGGGACACGACGCTTCGTTCAGCCTCGATCGATGGCCGGGACATCATGAGCCCCCTCGCGATAGCAGCGAGGCCAGCCCCTCGTTGTCGTGGGCGAAGTACCAGGATCCTCCACCGATCATCACCAGCATCAGGAGCGCCGCCGCCGCCCCGAGGGCGAACCTCAGCAGCCTGCGCCGCCGGTCGGCGCGCGTGACGATCTGCGGGATGCTGGCGAGCACCGGGACTCGCGAGAACTCGCGAAGATCATCCACCGAGTGGAAGGAGGTGTCGGCCTGCTCGGCCACAGCGACGACCCCCGCAGCGAACGCGAGAGAAACGGCCAATGCGAGAAGATAGAGACGCGACCGGGGAGGTCCCACGGGAACACGCGGAGGAACGGCCGGATCGAGGATCCGGAACTGCTCGCCCATCTGCTGCTGCTCCATGCGCCCCTGGAGTCGGGCCTCCTCGTCCTTCTTGAGCAGCGACTCGTACAGCTCCTTCGTCGTCTGGTAATCACGCGTGAGCTGTTGGATCTCCTGCTCCGTGCGGGGGGCTGTCTCGATCCGCCCCTGGTAGGCGGCGATCTGATTCCGCAGCTTCGTTTCCTCGGCCTTGAGCGACCGCATCTCCTCCGACGGCTCTGCCCGCGCCTCGCTCGCTCCGCCTCCTTCCCCTTCCTGGCTCGCCGGGGCGGATTCCTCGAGTCTGCTCTCGAGTGCCCGGATCTCGGCTTGAAGGCGAATGACGTCCGGATACTTCTCGCTGTACCTGGCGCGCAACTCCGACAGCTCCCGCTTCTTGGCGGCCAGCCGCCCGGCAAGCGCCTCGGGTCCATCGCCCCCTTCTCCTCTCTCCACCGCCGACTCGCGACGATAGAGGATGTGGAGCTGCCGCTCGCGGTTGCGCTGCAGGTCGGAGTTCAACCGGTCCAGGACGGCGAGGTTGGCCCCGACCTGCTCCGGCAGCTCGCCGCTGTGGCGGGCTCTGAACTCACCGAGGCGCTGCTCCTGCTCCTCGAGCTGACCCTTCACTTCGCCGAGGCGCGCCTTCAGCAGGTCGGATGTCGCGCTGGCCTGCCGCTGGCCGATGCGGTTGTTCTCCTCGATGAAGAAGGAGGCGAGGGCGTTGGTCACTTCCGCGACGGTCTCAGGCGCGCCGCCGCTGTAGCTGAGCGCGAAGGCTACCATTGTGCTGCGCCATGCGCCCGGCTGGACGCCGCGCATTTCCAGCTCGATATCACGACGCATCTTCTCCGCAAGCGCCTCGCGGGGAATCCGGGCTCTCAGGCCCGGGTAGAGGGAGAAGCGGTCTATGAGATCGCCGAGGCGAGCTCTGCTGAGGATCTTCTGGCTGAGGGTCTGGAGCCGGACTTCGGCCTCGCCCGTCATGGACGGCTTGACGAGGGCCTCCGGCACCTGCTCTCGATCCACGAGCACCGTCGCCGTCGCGCGCCAGCGGGCCGGCAGCGCCTTCACCCCGCTCGCGAGGGCGACGAGCGAAACCGCGAAGGCCAGGATCGCGAGCCACTTCCGGCGGCTCCAGATCTCGGCCGCCATCTGGAGGCCCGTGCCTCCGCGGCGGCGGGTCATGCCGCGCTCCACTCCGAGTTCGTTCATGGCACGACGACGACGTCGCCGCGCTCGAGGAGAACGTCCTTCTGTTCGCCCGATCTCGACGCGGCGTTGTCGTAGCTGAAGGAGATCCTTTGAGTGGTCCCCCCGTTGGAGCGGAGGATGAGGATCCTGTCGGTTTTCGCGAACTCGTTGAAGCCGCCGGCCAGCGCGATAGCCTCCAGTACGCTCGTCGGTGTTCGGATCGAATAGCGGCCGGGGGTTCTGACCTGGCCGACCACGGAAACTTTCAGCGAGTTCACCTCTCGCACGATCACCGAGACCTCGGGGGAGGGCATGTACTCCGCCAGTCTCGACGCAATCTGGTCGCGCAGTTCCATCGGCGTGAGTCCTGCCGCCTGCACGTCGTTCACCAGCGGAAGGGAGATCTTCCCGTCCGGGCGCACGGGAACCGTGCGGCTGATGGTCGTGTTGTTCCAGACGGCGATGTCGAGCATGTCCTCGGGACCGATGCGGTAGTCGTCATGACCGCCTGTGTTCCCGAAGGTGATGCCCATGGCAGCGCCTAGAGAGAGCAGCACTGCCGTAGCGATACGATGCGTCGAAATCATGAGGATCTTTCTCCCATGCGCTCCGATGCGCAGCTCTCGTTCGTGATCCACAACTCTCATGTCGTTTCGATGCGGCTGTCTCAATGCGTCTGTCCGCTCTGCTCTACCCTGCCAACGTTCCCTCATGCCGCCTCATGCAGCCGTCGCCAGGGTACAGTCCACCTCGACGGCAATGCTCCTGCGGAACAGTTCGATCGAAAGAACAAGGAGGCCCCTCTCCGGGATCGTCTGAAGAAGAATCCCCTCCACACCGGCCAGCGGACCACCTCGGATCCGCACACGCTGCCCCACACGCATGTAGGGATACGGCCGAGGAGTCAGGTCGGCTTCGAGCACCTTCCGGATGGAATCGACTTCCCGTTCCGCGATCACAGCGAGCCGGTCCCAGCGCTCGCCCAAGATGCGGACGAGTCCTCTCGTCTTCACCGCATCGATGTAGCTCTCCTTGTCCATGGCGTGGCGGAGAAGCACGTAGCCAGGAAACATGGGCACGCTCGTGCGGCATCGCACGCCGCCCTTGCGGGTCCAGGCCGTAATTTCGGGAAGGAACGTCTCGAATCCCTTGTCCGCGAGCTGATCGCGCACCAGCTTCTCGCAGTGGCTTCGCGTCCAGGCCGCGTGCCAGCGCGGCATGATGCCTGGGTGATCGCCCAAGGAATGCCCGGTCGTGGGATCCTGCGTCTTCATCATCATGATATCCGCATCATGATATCCGCCGCTTGTGCCCCGTCGGGGCGTCTCGCTCCGGTCTTCGTCATGGCGTGCATACGCTCAGGCTTCGCC
>QHYA01000211.1 GCA_003223995.1 Acidobacteriota bacterium
ATGGAGAGCGCCAGAGGCGCTCCCGTAGCGGATTCGGTACTGAAGGACGCGCTCAGAAGACGGATTCGCGTTCCAAGTGACGACCATCCCTTGGCACTGGCCGGCACAGGTGGAGACGTTCGATGGAACTGACAGCGGGGGTAGCGGCGTGCAGGCCGGGCACGAGCAGTCGAGAGGGCTCGCCTCAATCCCCGGATCGCGCGGCGCTGCCTGCGAGGGGAGCGGCCCCGTCAGCGAGGGAGCAAGCGAGCCGTCGTTGTACGAGCCAAGCTGGCCGCAGGCGTCGCGCGCTCGGACGAGGTAATAGAAACCCTCTCCAGGCTGCGGGACGGCAGGATCGGAGGATTCGGTGTCGGGCGAGTCCGACTCCAGACAGGCCAGCAGCGACGTGGTGAAGTCCCCGCCGCTCGCGTGCAGCAGGCCCAAGTCTCCCTTGACGACGTCCCACCCGCTTGCCCTCCACCCCGTCCACGCCAGGGTCTGGCGGTCCACAAGGAACCGGAGGTCGCGCGCGAGCACGGGCTTTGGCGGGCCCTCGTCCACTGTCCCGTCGCAGTTATCGTCAATGCCGTTGCAGACCTCCGCGGTCGGAATATCAGGGGTGCAGGTCTGGGGACTTCCATTGACACAGTTGTTGACCGTCCGCTGGCATGCCCCCACGCCGCAGGTCGTCTGCCCTAGACCCTCGTCCACCGTCCCGTCGCAGTCATCATCAATGCCATTGCACACCTCGGGCGCCCCGGGGTGTGTCGAGGCATCGGCATCGTTGCAATCGCTGTTTTCAGCCACGTAATGTACCCGTTGGTGCTGTTGGTTCCACCCCAAACGATCATTTCCGTGCCGGCCCAGATAGCGGTGTGATACTCGCGTCCGGCTGGAACGTTTGCTACGGTTGAGGTCGCGACCCAACTGTCCGCGGACGGGTCGTAACGACCCCCGGTGTTCGTGCTGCTGAAGAAAGCAGATAGGCCGCCGCCCCAGACGATCATCTCCGCCCCGGTCCAGACCGCCGTGTGATACCAGCGCGCGGCAGGCGCTCCGGACGTCGTAGTGGGCGTCCAGGAATCCGCGATCGGGTCGTACCGGCCGCCGGTGTTGAAGAAGGTCAGGTTTCCTTGCCCGCCCCAGACGATCATGAGGCTGCCTGTCCAGACGGCCGTGTGGTGGGAGCGCGGATAGGGAACGTGTCCGAGATCGCCGCTCCGCCACAGGTCGTCCGGAACGCAGGCGCCGCCATTCGTTGCTGTTGCCGCCTGGGGGCCGGAGTTCGTCCAGGCGTCCTGTGTGCGGGCGAAGGGCACGGGCAGCGGCGCTGTTTCCTTCGCGACTGCCCGCACGCTGTCTGCCGGAAGCCCCGGCGCGGCCGAGGTCCACCACTCGTCCCAACGCCTTTCCTCAAGGCGCGGGTCGGAGGAGAAGAAGCTGCGGGCCCATCGATCTACCAGCGCGGGACGCGCCAGGCACTCTTGAACCAGGAAGGAGTCGTGGCCCAGCGCGGCGTAGAGCTCCTCCAGCCGGGCCGGCAGGTGGGTGGAGGAGGACATCCGGAGCATCTCCCGTCGCAGGTCCTCGGCAGTGACCGCCACCCCCCAGAAGCGCCGCAGAGCCGCCGATTCCTTCAGGTAGTTGCTCACGCGCTTTTCGAGGACGTCGCGGGGGACCACCTGCTCGAAGGGGAGGGAAGTCCCAACCTGATGGGAGTAGTAGACCCGCTGGATCCGCTCCTCGGCCGCTAGCCTCTCCTGGAAGCTGAGATCCCGCGCCGTCGCGGCTGTGGGGCACAATGCGGCCGCCAGAACCCACAGAAGAGCGGACTTGAAAAAGGGATGACGGTTCATCGGGACTCCTCCTGGCCGCGTCATCTTGTCGCAGCCTCAGCGGCGGGTCTCCCGGAAGTGGCGCGAGCGAATCTGCAAAGATCGCTCTTGCCGGCTGGGCGATTGCGTTGGATATATACGACAGAGGAGGCGCCGCGTCAACACGAAATCTTGTCGACGCCACCTCTATGCCGAAGTGAGATTCGGCTCTAGGATTGGTCCAGGATACCCATGCCCAAGAACAAGCACCCCGGCCCCTCGAAGATGCTCGGAAGGACCCTCAGGAACTGGCGTGAGTTTTCCGGGATGAGCATGCGTCAGGTTGCCAGGGCCTCCGCCGCCCATCCCGTACCGATCGCCTTCGACTACCTCTCGCGGCTCGAGCGGGGCGACATCATGCCCTCGCTCCCGAAGCTGGCCACGCTGGCGGCGGTGTACGGCAGGCCGCTGATGGAGCTGATCGATCTGTACGAGATCGAACAGCTTCGCCACCTTGTTCCACGGCGGGCCACGTACGAGGTCTGTCGCAGGCTGGGCCTCGAGAGCCTCGAGCGGGGCGAAGTCACAAAGGCGATCGCCTGCTTCCTGGGAGCCCTGGACGCCGCGAAGAGAGCGCGGGCTGATCCCGAGCGTCTTGCCGATCCGAAGAAGGCGCTCGATGATCGCGAGCGTCTTGCCATCGCCAACCTCAACGTCGGCAACGCCATCTGGAGATCGGGACGGCACATCATGGCCCGGGAATACCTCGAGGAAGGTCTCCGCTTGGCGGAGAGCCCTCTCACACGGGCTAGCTTGCTCAACATCCTCACGATCGTTCACTTCCATCTGGACAACACGATCGTCGCGGATGCCCTCTCCCAGGCTGCGCAACCTCTCGCCGCCGCTGATCCGGTTCTTCTCAATAACGTTCTCGCCTATAGAGCCCTGGTCCTGCTCGCTCTCAAGCGGTACGACGAGGCCGAACAACTGTTACGCCAGGTCATCAGGGCATTCGAGGAGCGCGGTGATCACGTGGCTGCTGTTTACCGAATCCTGAACCTCGGGTACGGCCTCGTGGACCACGGCAAGTCAGAAGAGGGATTGGTGCACCTCCTGGACGGAGTGAAACGAGCGGACCTGATCGGCAATGCCCACCTCATCGCATGCGGTGTTCTGCAACTCGGGAGGGCTTTCGTCATGGTAGGCCGCAATCAAGAGGCCCGACCCCCATTCGAGAGAGCTCTGCGCGTCGCCACGCGGGAGGGCTTTCGCGACATCGTGTTTCACAGCGCCTTCTACCTCTGGAAGCTGGCCAGGGAGCGCGGGGAGGAAGCCGAGGCCGCCGAGTTCGAGGCGATCAGCCGCGCCTATCGCGTTCGACTCTTCTTCGCGGTCCCGCCTGGCAACAGATCCCCCTCGGGCGGCTGCCGACGGTCGGACAAACCCATGGCCGCCTCGGGCAGCGCTTCTGCGTGTACACTTCGCGTCGCCGAAAGGCCGAAAGGAGGGACGAAATGCCACGACGGCGGGCGATCACCGCCGAGGATCTGCTTCGTTTCAGGTTCGTCTCGGATCCGCGCATCTCGCCGGACGGCTCCGAGGTCCTCTATGTCGTGAAGTGGATCGAGGGGAAGAAGTACCGGACCCAGCTCTGGATTGGCGAGCGACCCTTCACGAGCAGCAGCGGAGACGACGCGTTCCCCCGGTGGTCCTCCGACGGCAAGACGATCGCATTCGTCCGCACGGCCGAGGACGACGCACAGATCTGGCTCATCGGCCGCGCGGGAGGGGAGGCGCGACCTGTCACCAAGCTGCCGCCCGGGAAGATCAAGGCTCTTGAGTGGTCGCCCGACGGAACGCGGCTGGCATTCGTGTTTCACCCGGGAGCAAAGGAGAAGGAGCCGCCGCTTCTGCGCCACGTGACGCGGCTGCGCTACAAGGAAGAGGGGGCGGGCTTCCTCGACTCCGAACGGGACCACATCTGGATCGTGCAGGCGCGGGACGGACGGACCGAGCAGATCACGCGAGGGGACTGGGACGACGCTTGCCCTGCCTGGTCTCCCGACTCCCGCCGAATCGCCTTCGTCTCGAACCGCCTTCCGGACGCCGACTACCGGCTGCTCGAATTCGACGTCTGGATCGTCGGATCGGGAGGGGGCGTTCCCAGGAAGCTTCCCAAGCCGGCGGGGCCGGCTTCCCATCCTGTCTGGTCGCCCGACGGCAGGACGATCGCGTTTCTGGGACATGACCAGCCCGAGGAGAGCTGGGGTGGCGCGAACACCCATGTGTGGACGGTGGGGGCAGACGGGCGGCGGCCGGCGCGGGACATCTTGCGGGGGTTCGACCGCACCTGCGAGGACCTGGTCATCACTGATACCAGGAGCTTTCACGGAGCCGGGCAGCCACCGGTCTGGAGCGGGGACGGCCGCGAGATCTACTTCCTTGCGAGCGACCGCGGGGCGTGTCACATCTACCAGGCGCGCGCCGCAGGCGGCAGGCCCGAGCCGCTGACTCGCGGCCAGATCGAGGTCACGAGCTTCACGGAGGCCGGGAGACGGATGGCGGCTGCCGTGTCGGATCCGCTCACGATCGGCGAGATCTGCACGCTCGAGTTGCCGGGGCGAGCCCGTAGCGGCCGGCCTCTCGCGGCCGAAAGGCGAGCGCGCGGAACGCGAGCGCCCGGCGGGCGGACGGCTGGAGGGCCCGCGGAGGGAGGGCGGAGCGGGACCTACCGGCTCGAGCGCGTCAGCGCAGTCAACGACGCCTTATGGCGCGAGCTGAAGCTGGCGCGGCCGGTGGGGCTCTCCTTCACGAGCTTCGATGGGGCGAGGATCCAGGGCTGGCTGCTCCGGCCGCCAGACCGGCCTCGGGGGCGGAAGCGTCCGGCGATCGTCCAGATCCACGGCGGACCGCGGGCGCAGTACGGCTGCGCCTTCTTCCACGAGTTCCAGCTCCTCGCCGCCATGGGCTACGCGGTCTTCTACTGCAATCCTCGGGGCAGCCAGGGTTACGGCGAAGCGTTCACGAAGGCGATCCGCAACGACTGGGGGAACCTCGACTACCGCGACATCATGGCAGGAGTGGATGCGCTCGAACGCCAGCCGGGTGTCGATTCAAGGAGGCTGGGTGTCTGCGGAGGATCCTACGGGGGATACATGACGAACTGGATCCTCGGGAATACCCGCCGATTCAGGGCCGCCATCACGATGCGCAGCGTCACCAACCTGTTCTCCATGTTCGGCACGAGCGATTTCGGTTACGAGGACAGCCGCGAGTTCGGAGGCCACGCCTTCGACGATCCCGCCAATTACGCGAGGCAGAGCCCGATCACCTACGTCAAGAGGATCCGCACGCCGCTTCTGATCCTGCATGCCGAGGGGGACCTCCGCTGCCCCATCGAGCAGGCCGAGCAGCTCTATACCATGCTGAAAGCCATGAAGCGCAAGGTCGAGTTCATTCGCTTCCCGGAGGAGAACCATGACCTCTCTCGTGCCGGCCGGCCGGACCGTCGCATCGAGCGCCTGCGACGGATCCAGGCCTGGTGGAGGAGGTACCTGGGCTCCTGATCGAGCTTTCTTCAATTGCTGGTTCTCGCGTCCGTTGGGTGCTACACTTCGCGCTTTGCGCACGGGTAGGCTATCGTGAATTGCCAAGTTCATTCTGGAGGGACAGAGGATGTTTAGCGCCGGCTGGAGGTTCCGTGTTTGTGCATCAGTAGCGCTGGTTGGAATGTGCGCGGTGAACAGTCCTTATGCGCGAGAGGACAAACAGGTCGAGATCCCCGTCTGCGACAAGAAAATCGGCACGCTCTCTGTGGCTGAACCGGAACACAACTGGTGGCGTGAGTACAACCTGGAGTCGCCCGAAGCCCTGATCAAAGTATTCGTGGGGCAATCCAAGTGCTTCACCTTGGTGGACCGGGGCAAGGGCCTGGCGGCGGCGCAGGCGGAACGTGCCTTGGCCTCCGGTGGGGATCTGCGTGGCGGTTCAAATGTGGGCAAAGGCCAAATGAAGGCCGCTGACTACGTGTTGGTGCCTGACCTGGTCAACAAGAACGCCAATTCCGGCGGCAAGAAAATCGGAGGCCTCCTTGGTGGATTGGTTGGTGGTGCGGTGGGCGCGGTCGCCGGCGGCATCAGCCTGAAGAGCAAGACCGCCGATGTGGTGCTGACGTTGACCGATGTGCGATCTACGGAACAGGTGGCGCTTGCGCAAGGTCATGCCAAGAAGACCGATCTTGGCTGGGGTGGGGGCGGTGGTGCGTTCTTTGGCGCATTTGCAGCAGGGGGCGCCAGCAGCTATGCCAACACCGAGATTGGTCAAGTGGTCACCATGGCGTATCTTGATGCCTTCGCAAAGCTGGTCAATGAGGTCAAGAACGCCTCGCCCGACGCCAAGGCCGATAACGTCAAGCAGGCGGTAACGATGGCGAAGCCTGGTCGAATGTACGCGAGTCCCGACCTCAAGGCCTCGATCGTGCGTGACCTTGATCCGGGCATGATGCTGTATCCGTCCGGTGAAAAGGAAGGTGTGTGGTGGAAAGTCTCCGATGAGCTGGGCAACGAAGGCTGGGTACCATCTACTTTGTTCAACCTGTCAAAGTAGTCTCCGTATCAAAGACATCCTTCTTGGGGGAAGGCCCCGTTCGGGCGGCGTTCCGGCGCACCGAGCACAGACTCAGGATCCCAGTGCTTGGCGCAGCTTGGTCTCGTAGGCGGCAGCGATCTGCTTGGCCGCCTCTGCGATGAGGCGGCATTTTTCCTCTGTGATCTTCCCCTTGTTGTAGTCGTCGAGGGCGCTCTCGAGACGGCCGCAGGCGACCGCATACTTCTTGCGGAAGCGAAGGAGGTCCTTCCATTCCCCGGGGATGGGAGGAACGCGCGCGCCATCCGTCCTCTGGGTTCCGTTCCGTCCTTTGTGCGCGCCGCTCGATCGCGCTCGTGCATTTCGCTGCATTCGACGCCCTCCTCCTGGAGTCCCCGCCGGGTCGCAGTGCATTGCAACACCTGGGCCAGAGGCTTCCGATGATCCGGGGAGGAGCGAGAAAACCCCGCCCGCGCGGATAAACGCCGCTTTGGGGAAGGAACGACGTCTGGTTTTCTAAGAGGGCGTGCGTCGCGAATCTGATCACAGACGCTGGTGCCGGGGACCGCCAGCGCGGTCAACTCCAGGTTGCCGAATGGATTGGACTCGTGTCCAAGAGAACGACATGGGATGACCAGCTTCTAGACACGATCCAGCCTTCTGGCAGCCACGGACCCGGGCGGCGCCCACACGCCCGTCACCGGACCCCGTCCCCGAGGAACTCTTCGAGCCACAGCTCCAGCGTCACGGCCAGTCTCTCGGGGTTGAGCGAGTGGGGCCTCATCTCCTCCTCGAAACGGGATCGAAGGGTCGCTTCGCTGAGGAGTCCCTTCCGCGCCAGGAACTCGACATCTGCCCGGTCCTTGGGGCTGTTCCTCGCGAGCTTGGCAAGGACGATATCGTGGACCTCCAAGACCATGAGAACGAGCCGATTGAGCTCGCCTGGGGCGAGGGACATCAACCGGGTCGCGTAGTCGGCGGGGTATTCGGCGATCGTGATGAATTGGAAGTACAAGCCACGGCGCTTCGCGATCTCGCTCTCGGGTCCCGCTACCGCAAGCAACGCCTCCACGGACGACGGTGGGCGGATGGCAATGAAGTCCACGTCGGCCGTTGGCCGCGGAAGCCCCCAAAGGACCCCGAGGACGAATGCTCCGAGGCAATGGACCTCGACGGAACTGCTCAGCGCGCCATCCACGTCATGGAGGAACGCGTCCCATGGAGCCGGAATCGTGCCGTGCGCCTTACCCTGACGAGGCATACGGGAGATGTTCCGGGGCGAGATCGGTCAGCATGTTCCAGTGCTCAGCCGCTGCCGACCGGTTTGCAAGGACCCACGCCCTCATGCGTGCCGAGATTCGCTCCTGCCAGAAACCGTCCTCGCGTGCGAGGCGGTATGGCTCCAACGCGTCTGCCAGCGCTCGCAGGGCCCCGCTCCTGTGCGACAGTAGGGCGCTGCGCTCCGCGACGGCGCGTGCGAGTGCCGCGACGAAGCCAAGACGGTTCTGAACATTCGCAAGCCGCGCAGCCCCGACGAGCCGGTCGAGATCGTACCCCTCGAATCGGAGCAGCAACCAGGGCAGCGCCTCGGCCAGCCGAGGGTCGAGATCGTTGAGAGACAGCGCACGGAGAAGGACTTCGCCAGGGTTTACAGGCCGACCCCGGTTCTTTCGGTACGCATAACCCGGATAGCCCAGCCGGGCAAGGGCGGAGAGCACCCACTCGTTGTCTGGAGGAACGCCTGTGTTACGCCGAGTCTGCTGGCCAGGCGCCTCTGCTTCCAGCCCGCCCTGGTCCGTGCTTCTCTGAGCTGCGCTCCGATCACGCCACGGCATGATATAACTGAATCAGTTATGTAGCAACCTTGCCTTCCAGCATGGGTCCGGCGCGCCGGGGCGGACGCTAAGGAGCGTTGCTCGGGCTGGCGCCTGATAGCACGCGAACCGCCATATCATCAAGCCGGTGGGCCTCGACAAGTTCGTCACATCGATCAGCGTAATGAAGCGGATCGTTCTCCGCTCGCTCCTCGCTGCTCTGGTGCTCCACGGAGTCTTCACGATCGGCCTGCCGTGGCTGCTCCTTCGCGCCTCTTCCGTCTTTCCGGCCCTCTTTCCGGAAATCGGATCCGCCAGACACCTCGGCTTCGCTGCGATCGCGCTCGGTGCGGTGCTCTATGCGTTGTCCGCCGCTGAGCTTCTGTGGGTCCCTGGAGTCTCAGCCTCACCCTTCGCGCAGCCGCAGTTCTTGAGAACAACGGGCTGCTATGGCCGTGTCCGCAACCCTCTGCTGCTCGGCGTCGCTCTCATCCTTCTGGGGGAGGCGGTGGTCTTCGAATCAGCGGTCCTGCTGGCTTACGCGCTGCTCTATTGGCTGTGGCTGCACCTGTTCGTCGTCATGCACGAGGAGAAGGAGCTGGCCCGTGCTTTCGGCGAGGCCTACGCTGACTACTGCTCGAGGGTTCCAAGGTGGCTCCTGAAGTTCGGCCGGAGATAGGCCCCCCGCTCTCTCCGAGGGAGGGAGGGAGAGGGGCCAGGAGGAGGAACGAAAGGGAGTAAGCTACGCCGCTGCGGCGATGACGCGGTTCCTGCCGGACTTCTTGGCGGCGTAGAGGGCCTCGTCGGCGGCCCCGACGAGGCTCGAGGTGGTGCCCGAGAAATGTTGGGGATGGACCGCGATGCCGATCGAGATCGTCGTCTTTACGGTTTCCTTGCCCTCCTTGATTTCAAGCGCGGCCACGGCTTCCCGAATTCGCTCCGCGATCACTTGGGCCCCGGGAAGATCGGTCTCGGCAAGCAGCAGGCAGAACTCCTCGCCTCCGAATCGGCCCGGTATGTCGGCGGCGCGCAGGTTCGCCCGGATCGTCTCGCCGAGCGCGCGGAGGTACCGGTCGCCTGCAAGATGGCCGTAGACATCGTTGATCCTCTTGAAACCGTCGAGATCGAGCATCAGGATCGCAAAGGGGGAGCGATAGCGGCTCGAGCGAAGCAGCTCGTCCTGCAGCCGCTGGAAGAAATACTCGCGCTGATAGAGCCCGGTCAGCTCATCGCGCGTCGCCCGCTGGTAGTTCCGAGCATTCTCGATCGCCATGCCGGCCTGCAGCGCGAGGGCCGTCAGCATGGACAAGGCGTGCTCGTCGTACGCCTCCTCCCGATTCGATTGCATGCAAAGGAGACCGACGATCATTCCTTCGACCCGCAGCGGCGAGGCCATGAAGGCCCGCACCCTCGGAGATCGGGCGATGGCCCGCAAGGGCCCGGGCACGGTCTGCTTTCTCAGGTCCCGGATGAGAAGCGGGCCGAAGCCGTCCAGCACCCAGCTCGCGAACACTGTGGAGGAGACCTGCGGGGTCTCCTGGGCTGTCCCCGAGGCGTCCCGAACGACCTGGAACTGAAGCTCGAGGCTCTCCGAATCGAACACCGCTGCCACGCAGCAATCATAGAGGAAGACCTTCACGCACTCGCGGGCGACAGTCTCCAGGAT
>QHYA01000212.1:0-3620 GCA_003223995.1 Acidobacteriota bacterium
CGCGACCCGACACAGCAGGCGGACCTGTTCGGCCTGGAGCAACCCCACCTCCCAGGAGAAGCCGATCAGAGGCAGCTTCTCGAGGCTCTCCTCGGCGCGGATCATCTCCTGCACGCTGCGCAGCCCCAGGCCGACGACCTCCCGGGCGTAATCGGCCATCCGCACGAATCCCAAAGGCCGGAAGAGCTTCTTCTCCCGCAGCAGCCTCAGCCCCTGCCCCAAAGCCCGCTCCACCCGCACGCCCGGTCGCAGGGCGCGCCGGAGGGCTCGATCCTGTCCACCCACCTCGGGGGTGAGCGAGCGGTGATATCCGGAGGCAGCAAGCTTGAATCTCTCGGTGGGCGCCCGTGCGATCAACCTTCCCTCAGACCCACAATGACTTCGCGGGTAGTGACACGGACAGCATAGCTCGAGAGGACGAAAGTGAATCGTATGCTTCTGCTTTCCTTTTCCGGGGCGGAGAATCGACTTGTTGCCGGAATGAAACGGCTCGACCGCCGCACCCGCAACGACCCGCGTTTGATCCAGCACACGCACACGCATGTCGGCTGGCGCCGGAATTTCATGGGTCCTTTTCCCTGGGGTTGAGTCCCCTGTGAAATCCACTCATCCTCGAAGGAGGGCTTCTCTCGCCTTGCGGTCGCGCAGAGCACTGATTGGCGGCTAGTTGAGGATAAGCCGCTGATCGTCTCGAGCGTCTCCAACAACCCCGGATGCGGCGTGGCGAAATCTGTGGGACGATTGTGAGGCTCAACGATGAGGCTCCGCATCTCCTACACGGGCTTGGCGCTGGTCTTCGTTTCCGCTTCTGGCCTGCTCCCGCAAGCAGAGTGGACGCTTGCCGCGCCAGCGCCCGCCTATCCGAGATCGAACGGATCTGGCAGCGACCGGGCCGTCGATCAGGCCCTCGCTCCCAGCACTCGCCGCCCGACTGGTGACCTGGCGATCTCCAGTCGTCACTCCCCCGCCGTCGGACACTCGAAAGCTCCTCTATCGTTTCTCTCTCCCACGGAGCGGGACATCGTTGCCGAAACGAACAAAGTGCGCCGGGACCCTGCCGGCTACGCGGCGGAGCTGGAGGGCTGGCGGGGTCGTTTCAAAGAGAATCGCATCGAGCTTCCCGCGAGCGATATCCGCATCCGGAGTCAAGAAGGTCTGGCCGCGCTGGAGGATGCGATCCACGCGCTGCGCAGATCCCGGCCCGCACCACCCCTTGCCGTCTCGAAGGGGATGACGCTGGCGGCCCGGGCCCACCTCCGCGACATGGCCGGCAGCGGGAAGTTCCGCCACCGCGGGACCGACGGAAGCGAAGTCGTCGAGAGGCTCCGCCGATACGGAACGCCGAAGAAGACCGCCGGAGAGAACCTGATGGCGGGCGTGGGGGACGGCCGCGAGGTCGTAGCCGCGCTGCTCATCGACGACGGCGTCCCCAGCCGCGGTCACCGCAGCAACATCCTGGATCGCGAGTTTCGCGCCACAGGCGTCGCCTGCGGGCCTCACCCACGCTACCGGGTGATGTGCGTCATCGCCTACGCCGGCGGCTTCGTGGAATAGCCTGCGACGGTCCTGGAAATGGCCTCCGGCAGACGAGGACCGAGGAGGGTCAGCCCTCCGCAACGTTGGTACTCGCCTCTCCACATAGCTCCCTGCGTGACGGAACGGGTGGCCGCTGGCCGGGAACCCACCAATCGCCCTCGCGAGATGGCCGAAGCCAATGAGAACCTTTGGAAGTCTCTCCGGGTGGGACCAACTCAGAGCGTCGCCCGCAAGGCGACAGGGCCGGCAAGAGAAGCTACGCATCATGGTGATCCTCTTCGCAGCGACGCAGGGTTTCTTCGATATGCGACGAAACGTGCATCTCGGTAGAACTCGATCCAACCGGCTGGCGACGCTCCCGGCTCGACGTTGATCGAACCAATCGAACGCACGAGCACGGCCGCCGAGTCCATGACTGGGCGGGATGGCAGCAATCTCCATTCATCTCGCCGCATCAGAGTCTGGTGGTATCGCTGCTGGTAGTTGCTTGTCGTCTCGTGTCCGTGGTCGCTGACCAATTCCGAACATCGACCCAGTAGGAAATCCGTTCCTGGGCTGTAACAGTATTCGAACCGCACCGGCCCGTCCGGTGCGGTTTCTGCGATGGCCTTGGCAAGCGGGGCTCCGGACTCTGCGCGAGCATGGAGCACCAGAGCTGGGCCCAGAGCAACACAGATCGATGCTGAGAGAACCGGCACAGAAGCAAGCAGGAGCCATCGGCGAGTTGTGACAGCACCGCTCATGGCGACCGCCGATGCGAGTGCGAACACGACCGACAACATTCGAGCTGCGGGAACATCCAGCACCTCCATCAGCCGGACGGCATGTGGGTTGTGAACGGAGGGCACGAGGGGCAGCAGGAAGAATCCCAGGGCCAGGAGACCATAGACCAAGGCCAGTCCCCAGCCCCCCCTTTTCGTCCGCGAGGGGTGGGACCAAGCTTCAGCGGCGACCCATGCAAGTGGGGGAAAGGCTGGCAACAGGTAAGTCACGAGATCGGATCTCGACAAGGTGAAGAAGAGCGAGGCGAACAGAATGAACCCAAGGGCGACGCGTGATTCGCGCCCGAGGCTGCGGGTCCACGGTGTCGCCAGAGACCACGGCAGGGCGCCGAGAATGAACACGGCCGGAACGAACCAGAGAGGTTGTTGCCGGTGGAACGAGCCGGTCGTGGTACGCTCGATCGTCTCCTCGAGGAATGCGTACCGAGGATACTCGGGATAGCGCCAGCTCGCCGCACCGAACCATCCTCCAACGACCAGGAGGATGAGCATCCAGCCCGGCCACCATCTGAGCCAGCGGAGCGTGATCGCCGAACGTGTGACCAGCGCGGCCCCCAAGCTTCCACCGATCGCCCACGCAAGCATCACAGGACCCTTGATAAGCAGGCCGGCAGCGATGGCAACGTACATCCCGATCCGTCCGGACCAGCTCGCTCCGCTTTGCATCTCTCGCGCGAGCATCGTCCAAATGACCGTAACGCAGAATGTCAGCGGCATGTCGAAAATGACGAAGGCGGAGAGCAGCAAGAAGAGAGGCGACGAGGCGAGCAGAATCACGGCGTAAACTCCCCTGGGAGCGCCACAACAGCGCAGGGCCAGAAGGCCGATCACCCACAGTGTGGCAGCTGCGGCAACTGCTGCGGGGAGGCGTGCGGCCCAGGGTGTAAAGCCAAATGTTCTTGTCGCGAGCGCTGCCCCCCAGAAAAGCCCAGGTGGCTTATCGAGGTAAGGCATGCCAGCGAGGTGAGGAACCAGAAGATCTCCTGAAACCACCATCTCTCGCGCGACTTCGGCATTTCGCCCTTCGTCAGGATCAATCAGGGGGTACGCAGATGCGATTAGCAGGCTGGAGGCGAGAGCCGCCGCGATTGGCAGAAGTAGTTGCGATCGATAAAGAGGAGGTGGGGGAGGCATTTTCACAGCACCCAACAATACTCCCGGAGACGACTAGGGGATGCGGATTCGGTGGCGAGCGGACAGGCGGCCTTGGGACGGCTTCGAGAGCCGCACCTTGAGGCCGTCATCCTCGACCTGGGGCTGCCGGACCTGGACGGCGAGGACGTGGAGCCCGCTGATCCGACC
>QHYA01000212.1:3627-8652 GCA_003223995.1 Acidobacteriota bacterium
TCCCGGCGCTGGCGTACCACGTTGCCCCTCCCGAGAACCAATCCCGGGTGAATCACGTCCGAGTTGGCGAAGGATAAGGATAATGGTGAGCCGTGCAGGACTCGAACCTGCGACCCGCTGCTTAAAAGGCAGCCGCTCTACCGACTGAGCTAACGGCCCATCCTGTTGACGGCGCGCATGTTAGCACGGGTCATGTCGTAGGCGACCTATTGCCTGTGATCTTAGCCCGCCCATGGGCCGTCGAGTCGGAGGCGGAGGAGCGAGAATTCTGAGACTCGGAATCAGAGCTGGTCAGGAAACTGAAGCCTGGAGCGGTGCTTCGGTTCAGGGCCCCGACACCGGCGAGGGGGTGCGGATGCCCAGGAGCGTGCGCACCCGGGAAATGACATCGTCGAGCTTGAAGGGCTTGTAGAGGAGATCGTCGGCCATCGAGTAGGCGAAGAGAGCGTCTTCACGCTCTGGTTCTCCATCCACTCGCCTGGCCGTGATCAGCAGGATCTTCGGGACCATGACGCCATCTCCCAGGGTCCCGAGCATCTTGATTTTTCGCGAGAGCCGAAAGCCGTTCTCCTTCGGCATCATGACATCCAGCACCATGGCATGCGGCTGGAAGGATCGAAACACCTCGAGCGCTTGCTGCCCGTCCGAGGCGGTCTCCACGACATAGCCTTTCGAGGCCAGAGCCTTCTGCAGACCGAGGCGGATGGACGGATGATCGTCGACGACCAGAACTCTAGCGGCGGACATTCACCCCTCTTTATGGTCCTGCCTGGAATAAGAGATATAGGCCGGGCTGTGAAAGCGTCAAGCGGAGAAGCGATCGGGTGTCCCCCCGCTCACGTGTCGGCCCGCCTCACCGGTGTCCCTGCTGGAGCGGCTCGGCCGGCGCGCGCGGGGACAACCATGTTCGCGGACCAGAGCCGATCGGAGCAGAGGATCGCCTGTTCGCGGTCGCCTCCCACCGAGACGATGGCCACCTCACAGCCTGTCAGCGAGGAGATCCGGTCGAGATAACGCCTCGCAGCCGCCGGCAGGTCGCCGATCCGGCGCGCACCGGAGGTCGGATGCCGCCATCCGGGAAGGACCTCGTATGTCGGCTCCACTTCGTCGATGACCCACGGCTCGGCAGGCAGATCCGGCAGATCCATCCCCCGGTAGCGGTAGGCGACGCAGACCGGTATCTCCTCGAAAGCGTCCAGCACGTCGAACAGGGTGACCGCGATGGCGTCGAGCCCGTTGATCGTCGCGGCATGGCGCGCGGCCACCCCGTCGAACCAACCGCAGCGGCGCGGCCGGCCGGTCGTCGTGCCGTACTCCCGTCCGCGCTCGCGGAGGATCTCCCCGGCCTCGGTGCGCTGCTCCGTGGGAAAGGGGCCGGCACCGACGCGAGTGGAGTAGGCCTTGAAAACCCCGATGACGCCGTCGAGCCACCTGGGGCCGATGCCGAGACCCGGCGCCAGCCCGCCGGCGACGGTGCTCGATGAGGTGACGAAAGGATAGGTGCCGTGATCCACGTCCAGCATCGCCCCCTGCGCCCCCTCGAAGAGAACCCGCGCCCCCTCCTTCATCCGCTCAGTCAGCCACAGCGGCGTGTCGCCCGTGAACGGAGCCAGCACGCGGCCATGCTCATGGTACTCCTCGGCCAGAGCCTGCGCGTCCGGCAGGCTGTGTCCCGATCGACGGAGCAACTCGCCGAAGCCGGCGTCGAGGAACGCTTGGAGCTTCGCGCGCACGGTCTCGACTTCCCCAAGATCCACCAGCCTCACGCCGACACGGGCCATCTTGGTCATGTAGGCGGGGCCGATGCCCAGCCGTGTCGTGCCCAGGCTCACGATCGACGGGTTTTCCTCGGCCCAGCGGTCGAGCTCGCGGTGGAGAGGAAAGATGACGTGGGCCCTGTGGCTGACCCGCAACCGCCCGCGCACCTTGATCCCCTCCTGCTCCAGCTTCTCGATCTCCTGCAGGAGAGCCACCGGGTCGAGTACGGCTCCGCTGCCGATCACGGCGATCACCCCCTCGCGCAGGATCCCGGAGGGGATATGGTGGAGGGCGAAGACCTTCCCCTCGAAGCGGACCGTATGGCCGGCGTTCGGTCCGCCTTGCCAGCGGGCGACGATGTCGAACTTGTCGGCCAGTAGATCGACGATCTTTCCCTTCCCCTCGTCTCCCCACTGGCCGCCGACCACAGCGATGTTGCTCATTTTTTCAGGTTGCGTTTTCAGGTTCTGCGCGCACCCAGCCTCCCGGAGCTGGTCGGAGCAGGCTGCTTTCCATTCCGTTCAGGCTGCGGGTGGGGGTCCCTCGAGGGCGGTGCGCACGCGGAAGACGAGCGACTCCTTGAGGTTCTCCTTGTCGATGAAGCCGCTGGCGCCGAGCTGGTGAAGGAAACCGACCACATTCTCCTTGTAAACGCCGCTCATCACCAGCACGGGGATGTCCTTGAGCCGTGGGTTCTTCTTCATCTCCCTCAGGACATCGAAGCCGGTCATCTTGGGCATGAGCAGGTCGAGCACGACCAGGTCGGGGTGCTCATCCTCCGCCGCGTGAAGGGCGGAGACACCGTCTGCGCAGATGTGGACAAGGTATCCGGCCTCTGACAGGAGTTGCTTGGAGACCGCCTGCACGATCTCGGAATCGTCCGCGATGAGGACCTTCTGCTGCCGTTCGATCTTGTCGAAAGAGGTCGCCGAGGAGGTGGTCTTGACCACATCCTGCACGAGGTCGATCCGGACGATCTGGTCGCAGGAAGGGCAAAGGTACTTCATGACCCTGTCTTCGGGAAAGTACTCGCGCAGGCGGATCTCCGTTCCGCACTGGGGGCATTTCACGAGCATCTTGGCAACCTCCGTGCGCCGTGCGCACGCACGTTCTCCCGTGCCTTTCCGCTTCTCAAGGTTTCCTCTTTGTCTGACCTCCAAGGCGTCCGGCGCGCCCCGTGAGCAACTCTCTCCCACAGGGCCGTCGTGCGCGTCCCACGCGGGCGTCATGGGAGCAGGCTCGCGCCGGCCATCGGGCCTCGCCGCAAACTGGCCGCAGTGCAGCCGCCTCGACGCTGCCGGAAGAGGCGCAAGCTCAAACGCGGCCGCAGTATATCACGTCAAAAGGGCGCTAGAATCGGACCCTCATGAGCCGGATCTTGCTCGGCGAGAACGACTTGACACTCGGGGAGGTGCAGAGGGTCGCGAAGGGGACGGCGCGTGCGTCCCTGGGAACAAAGGCGGCCGCCCGCATGCGAGCCTCTCGAGAGGTTGTCCTGGCCGCCCTCGCGGAAGACCACCCCTCCTATGGCGTCAACACGGGCTTCGGCCATCTCGTGGACGTGCGCATTCCGGCCAGCCAGATCCGCGAATTGCAATACAACCTCTTGAGAAGTCATTCGGCCGGCGTGGGCGAGCCGCTCGGTCCGGAAGAGACCCGCGTCGTGATGCTGCTGCGCGCTCATGCTCTTGCCCGTGGTCATTCCGGAGCGCGGCCGGAGATCGTGAGGCGGCTGCTGGACATGCTCAACGCGAACCTGCTGCCGCGGATCCCAAGCCAGGGGAGCGTCGGAGCCAGCGGGGATCTCGCGCCCCTGGCCCACCTTGCCCTGACGCTGATCGGCGAGGGGGAGATCCTGCGGGGCGGACGGGATGGACGAGGTGGTGGCGGCGTGGCGGGGGGTCAGGGTGGACCGGGGGGGCGGAGTGGACCGGGTTGGCACCGCGCGAAGAACGTGGGCGGGGCAGCGGTGGCGCGCCGGATCGGGCGGAGCCCCCGCGACTGGCGGAGCGAGCGTTTCGTCGCGGCGTCGGCAGCGCTGCGAGCCGCGGGACTCCGGCCGCTTCGGCTCGAGGCAAAGGAAGGGCTGTCGCTGATCAACGGCACCCAGGTGACAACAGCGATCGGCGTCCTGGCTCTGCTGGAGGCTGAAGCGTTGCTCACCCACCTCGACATCTCGGGAGCGATGTCGCTCGAAGCCCTCAAGGGGTCGATACGCCCCTTCGACGAGCGCATCCAGCGAGTTCGGCCGCATCGGGGGCAGCAGATCTCCGCGCGAAACCTGCGGGCGCTGCTGGCCCACAGCCAGATCATGGAATCGCACAGAAACTGCGGACGCATCCAGGACTCCTACGCCCTGCGGTGCATGCCACAGGTGCACGGAGCCGGACGCAACGCGGCCGGGCACGTGCGGGAGATCCTCGAGATCGAGGTCAACTCCTCGACGGACAATCCCCTCGTTTTCGCCGAGCGCCAAGCCAGCCCCCAAGAGCCCGCAACCACCGTTGGCGCGCTCGGCCTGATGATCCCGGGCGGCAACTTCCACGGCCAGCCGGTCGCGGCGGCTCTTGACTATCTCGCCCTAGCGATGACCGGGGTGGCCTCGATCTGCGAACGGAGGATCGAACGGCTCGTGAACCCCGCCCTCTCCGGCCTTCCCCCTTTCCTCGTCGAGGACTCGGGACTGAACAGCGGCCTGATGATGGCGCAGGTGACCGCCGCGGCCCTGGTTTCCGAGAACAAGGTCCTCTCCCACCCGGCCAGCGTCGATTCGATTCCGACCTCCGGCAACCGGGAGGATCATGTGCCGATGGCCCCCATCGCCGCCCGCAAGGCGGCTCAGGTCGTGGCCAACGCCCGGCGCATCCTCGCCATCGAGGTTCTCGCCGCCGCCCAGGCGCTCGATTTCCTCGCGCCGCTGCGGCCCGCTCGTGCAGTCGAGAAGGTGCATCGGCGGATCCGCCGCGAGCTTCCCCACATGAAAGGGGACCGCGTTTTGGCGGCCGACATCGCGATCGTGGAGGAGCTGATTGTCTCGGGGGCGCTGCGCGCCGCGGCCGAGGAGGTGACGGGGGAATTGGAGTGATTTTCGCTCCCAAACGCATGGTCGACCGGCGGTTTACTGAGGTCGACCTTCGGCGTAACGTTGCATCGAACGGCTACCGGCACGATGTAGTTGCCGGGCGTTGGGTGATCGAGACAAGACATCGACATCGGGCGTGGGAAGTGATCGTCGAGCCTGACTCCGAGGCGGAGGTGCTGGTCGTG
>QHYA01000213.1 GCA_003223995.1 Acidobacteriota bacterium
GCCGCGCTGACGGAGCAGCCGGCGAGATGCGAGATCGGCTCCGGCGGCGACGAGGAGGACTAGGCAAGTCTGCCCGAACAGGCGCGCCATGAACAGCAGGTTTCCGCACGCGTCTTCGAGCCCCATCTGTTCCCTGTAGAACGACAGCTGCTGACCCCCACCCGCCAGGACGAGTCGCCAGTGTTCCGTGAGTGCTGCGAGAGCCTGATCGAACGGCCTGTTGATCCAAAGGAGCAAAAGGGCTGCAATGAGCGGCACGGCCGCCGCCGTGAGGAACCACCCCAGACCCCCCAGCGCCCGCCGGGCCGGCACCAGCCCCGCGGCCGGCATGAGGACCAGCCCAACGGCCGCCGCGGCCGCGGAGGCGAGAGCGAACTCGAGCTTCGTTAGAAGCGCCAGTCCCATCAGCAGCCCGCCCAGACCGAACCAGACTGTCCTCGGCTCGCGTGCGGCCTCTGCCAGACAGAACGCGGAGGCAGCGGCGAGGGCGACCCCGTGCGTCGCCTCGTGCGCGTAGGGGGTCATGTAGTTCCAGTTGCCAACCCATGCGTACTGACCAAAGGCGAAGACAGACAGGAACACGCTCCCCGCCGCCAGCCCCGCGAGTCGGCCGCAGCATCGGGCGAAGAAGGCGGCGAGGAGGGCCGCCAGGACGGCGACGAGCAGGAGGTTCGCCCAGATCAGCGTCGTCAGCGAGACGCCGAAGATCCGGAAGAGGGCCGCGTTCAGATGCTGCGACAGCGGCCCCTGCTTCCAGGCGATGTCCCCGTAGAGCAGCCGCCCCCGGGAGATCTGCCAAGGCATGTAGAGCTGCATGCCAAAGTCAACGATCGTGTCCGGCCACTTCCTCCAGCTCCACGCGGTCAGGGGCACGAGCAGACCGACGAGCAGGAGCGGGTCGGCCCATGCCGGAAGGAAGGCGGCCCCGACAGTCTCTCTCGACGCCGATGGAGGCTGCGCGCGGAAAGCCGGATCACGCACGCCGGGAGAAAGGGATCTTCGGGATGACGAGGGCATGGCAAAGGCTGGGGACGATGTTAGCACGCGAGCAGGGTCGGGCCGGGTTGCGACCGCGCGGGGAGACTGGCGCGACCGCTCGGTCGGGGCGAGGGGCTGGCGGATGGAGACCCGGGCGGTGCAGATGTCTCGCGCGAGTCCCCTGCCTACCTCGCCGACTTCACCTTGGCGGGCTCCCTGCTCGGGACGTACTGACGCTCGCGGGAGCCGAGGTAGATCTGGCGGGGGCGCGAGATCTTCTGCTCCGGATCGGCGAGCATCTCCTCCCACTGGGCCAGCCATCCCACCGTCCTCGGGATCGCGAAGAGCACCGGGAACATGTCCACCGGAAAGCGCATCGCCTGGTAGATCAGCCCGGAGTAGAAATCGACGTTCGGATAGAGCTTCCTGGAGATGAAATAATCCTCCTGGAGCGCGATCCGCTCCAGCTCCAGCGCGACCTCCAGCAGCGGCGAGGGGGGGGTGACCTCGAAGACTTTGTGGGCCATCTCCTTGATGATCCGGGCGCGAGGGTCGTAGGACTTGTAGATCCGGTGGCCGAACCCCATCAGCCGCACCTCGCCCCGTTTCACCCGCTGGATGAAGCCGGGCACCTGCTGCACCGAGCCGATCTCCTGGAGCATGCGCAGGACGGCCTCGTTGGCGCCTCCGTGCAGCGGCCCCCAGAGCGCCGCGGCGGCGGCCGCCACGCAGCAGTACGGATCCACGTGCGAGGAGCCGACACCGCGCATCGCGTTGGTCGAGCAGTTCTGCTCGTGATCCGCGTGGAGGATGAACAGAAGGTCGAGCGCCCTTTCCACGACCGCATCCGGCCGGTATTGCTCTTCGGTCATGCGGAACATCATGTGCAGCAGGTTGCCGGCGTAGGACAGCTCGTTGTTCGGATAGACGTAGGGCATCCCGATGCTGTGCCTGTAAGAGAAGGCCGCTATCGTTGGGACCTTCGCGATCAGACGAAAGATCTGGTTGCGGCGGACCCGAGGGTCCTGGATGTTCCGGGCCTCGGGGTAGAAGGTCGACAGCGCCGCCACGGTGCTCACGAAAATGCCCATGGGATGCGCGTCGTGGTGGAACGTGTCCATGTATTTCTTGATGTTCTCGTGGACGAAGGTGTGATGGGTGATGTCGTACTCCCACGCGCGGAACTGCTCCTCCGTCGGCAGCTCGCCGCCGAGAAGGAGGTAGGCGACCTCCAGGTAGCTCGATCTCTCCGCGAGCTGTTCGATCGGATAACCCCTGTAGCGAAGGATGCCCCGGTCGCCGTCGATGTAGGTGATCCGGCTCTTGCAAGAGGCCGTGTTGGTGAAGGCCGGATCGTAGCTCAGCAGGCCCAGGTCTTCGGGCCCGCTCGTGATCTGCCGCAGGTCCATCGCCCGGATGGCGCCATGCTCGATCGGTATCTCGTACTTCCGCCCCGTGCGGTTGTCCACGATGGTGAGGGTGTCTGCCTCCATGCGCTCTCCTGTCGCGACCGTCCCGTGAGTGTCAAATCAGTTCAACATGATACCAATGGCGGGTCAACTCCGCTCCGCCTCTTCCATCTCCCAGCGGCGCAAGGCCTGCTCGTAGTCCTCCGGCGCGTCCAGATTTTCGAGGACGCCCGGGTCGCTCACATCCAGCTCGAGCACTCTTCCCGGGTCGCGGCCCGTCACGGCTCGCGCAGGCTCCTCATCACCCAGGGCCAGAAACTCGTTCCGCAGGGAGGCGTCGCAGAGGACCGGGTGCCCCCGACGCCCGCCGATGATGGGGACGACCACACGGCAATGGGGCGGCGCCGTCTCGCCGGCCTTCCTGAGCGAGGCAAGGGTCCCGGCGCGGATGAGAGGGTGGTCGACGGGGAAGATGAGGAAAGGGGCCAGGCGGGCCATGGTGCGCAGTCCCGCCTTGAGAGACGACGTCCGGCCGCTAGCCCACTCCTCGTGGATGACAATGTTTGCGGAACGGAGATCTCCGGCAGCCTCGATGACCCTCCTGGCATCAGCGCCCAGGACGATCACCGCCGGGGCGTACCCAGCCGACAGGCAGGAATCGATGATGAGGGAGAGAGCGGATCGGCCGCCGAACCGGAGCAGGGCCTTGGGAACACCCATCCGTGTGGAGGCTCCGGCGGCAAGAACGAGCGGCACCGGCGCGCGCGGCGATGGAGGTGTCATCGGCCCCGAGGAGAAACGTCAGCGTTCTCGCCGAGGAGAAGAGGGGCCTGGCGCCCTCAGGAGAAGACCTTGGAGCGGGAAACGGGATTTGAACCCGCGACTCCGACCTTGGCAAGGTCGTACTCTACCACTGAGTTATTCCCGCTCCGTTCGATCGAAGCGAATATATCGGCCCCTCGCGAGGGGTGTCAAGGCTGACCGGCGTCAGACAGATCCCCTGAGCTGTGACGGCTCTTTTTCTCAGGCAAGCCTGAAGGCATCCTTCAGGTGGACCAGGTCGTTTCTTCCGCTGTGAGGATCGGGAGAGATGGCGATCACGTCGAAGCGGCAGGGGGCCGTTCGATCGCTCCCCCGCGCGGCTAGCCACGCCCGCGCGATGCGGGCGAGGCGGAATCGCTTCAGGGCGTGGACGGTCTCCTCGGGCTGGCCCCAGCGCCGGCTGGACCGGGTGCGCACCTCGACGAAGACCGTCGTCTCGCCGTCCCGGGCGATCAGGTCGATCTCGCCCAGCCGGCACCTCCATCTGGTGTCGAGAATCCGGTAGCCCTGGTTCTCGAGATGGGCCCTGGCCTGTCTCTCTCCTTCCAGGCCCTTGCTCCAGCGGGGATCCGGGACTTCTCCAGCCGGTGAGCTTCCTTTCAGTTGCGGCTCCTCCTCTCCGCTCCAATACGAAGGGATCTTCCCTCGACACCAAAGAATGGCTCACCGCAAACTCCAGCGCCCGGCGGAGCCGGAAGATTTGTTGCCGCCGCGAGAAACAGGCCTCATCGCGGGCTCAGGCGGAAGCCCGGCGCTTCCAGCGGACTCCGTGCGGTGTGTCCTCCAGCAGGATGCCCCGCTCTTGCAATTCGGCCCGGATGCGGTCCGCCAGGACGAAATCTCGTGCGACGCGGGCCTGTTGCCGCCGCTGAATCATCGCTTCGATCTCGGCATCGGGCAGAGCCTCCTCCCATTCCAGCACTCCCAGGACGCCATCGACGTCTCGCATGAGCAACAGGATCTGGTCGCGATTGCCCTCGCCGACCTCCTTCCGGTCGTAGGCGGTGTTGGCCTCCCGCACGAGTTTGAAGAGAGCCGCCAAGGCCTCCGAGATGTTCAGGTCGTCGGATAGAGCAGCGATGAACTCGGCCCGGGCCTGGTCGGTCTTGCCGGACAGGGTGGGGTTGTCCGAAGGGGGAATCGGCTCATGGACCAGCCGGTACTTCAGATCGTCGAGCCGGCTCAGCTCCGCCTCGGCCTGACGCAGCAGGTCCGTCGAGAAGTTGAGACACTTGCGGTAGTGGGTGGACAGAAGTGCATGGCGGATGACCCTCGGCTCGTACCCCAGAGCGATCAGCTCGCGCAGCGTGTGGAAATTGCCCAGGGACTTGGCCATCTTCTCCCCCTCGACCTGCAGGTGCGCGGCGTGCAGCCACAACCTGACGAATGGGAGGCCCGTCGCCGCCTCGCTCTGGGCGATCTCGTTCTCGTGGTGAGGGAAGATGTTGTCCACTCCTCCGGTGTGGATGTCGAACGTCTCCCCCAGGTACCTCATGCTCATGGCCGAGCATTCGATGTGCCATCCGGGCCGTCCCTTCCCGAACGGTGAGTCCCAGGCAGGCTCCTCCGGTTCCTTCTGCGCCTTCCAGAGCACGAAATCCCGGGCGTC
>QHYA01000064.1 GCA_003223995.1 Acidobacteriota bacterium
TGCATCACCCCTCCGGCGCCGCGCTCAGCGCCCGGGTCCCCGGAAGGTGACCTTGGCGAGCTCGTAAAAGCCGACCACGAGCCCAAGCCCGAGGCCGACGAGCACGAAGCCGGGGCTCGTTCCCAGGTACCGGTCGAGGAGAAAGCCGAGCAGTCCCAATCCCAGCAGCCCCCCGGTCAGCGTGTAGGCGGCACTCATATAGGGCCCCGCCTGTCGCATCATCTCCGTCAGCCAGCTCGAGGCGTTCTCATCCTGGCTTTCGCCGTTCCCTTCCTTCACCTCGGGTTTCCCTTCGTCCCCACTCCCCGGACCCCCGAAGCTCGGTCGTTTCAAGCCAAACCCTCTACTCACCGCTCCCGCTCGCTTCGAAGCTGCGGCCCGCAACAGCGAGGCGCTCCAGCCTAGAGGTCATGGCAACGCTGGCAGCAGAGCCCAGCGGGCCAGCGTGATGAAAGGCCCCGGATAGACTCCGATGAACAGCGTCACCCCGAGGCAGGTGGCCAGGGCCGCCGTGAGCCCCGGCGAGGTCGCGTACGCCGGGCCCTCGACATCCGCCCCCATGTACATCTGCACGACGAGGCGGACGTAATAGTAAAGCGAAACGGCGCTGTTGATCACTGCCACCACCGCCAGCCAAGCGTAATCCGCGTGAACGGCAGCCCCGAACAGCCACCACTTTCCGATGAAACCGGCCGTGCACGGGATACCAGCGAGCGAGAGCATGAACACGAGCATCGCGAACGCGGCGGCCGGCGAGCGGCGCGCCAGGCCGGCGAAGTCCCCGATCCGGTCCCCTACGATCCCCTCTCGACGGAGCATGATGACAAGCCCGAAAGCGCCGATGGTCGTGAAAGTGTAGACGAGCAGATAGAGGGCCACCGAGACGAGACCAAACTGGGAGGCATCGAGGCCGTAGACCCTCGGGGCTCCGGCCGCACCCGAGGCCGGAGCGGCGCCGATCGCCACGAGACCCATGAGGACATAGCCGGCGTGGGCGATCGAGGAGTAGGCCAGCATCCTCTTGACGTTGTCCTGGAGGATTGCGGCGACGTTTCCGAGAGTCATGCTGGCGACGGCCAGCAGGGCCGCCAGAGCCACCCACTCGCCCCGCAGTCCGATGAAGCCTTCGATGAACACTCGCAGGGCCATCGCGAAGGCCGCCGCCTTCACCCCCGTGGCCATGAAGGCCGTCACGACCGTCGGCGCCCCCTCGTAAGCGTCGGGAGTCCACATGTGGAAAGGGACGGCAGCGACCTTGAATGCAAGCCCCACGGTCACCAGAATGGCGCCGATCAGCAGCAGCCGCGGCTGCTCGACCCCACGCTCGATCGCCTCGCGGATCTGGAGGAGGTTCGTCGTCCCACACGTCCCGAAGACGAGGGAGATGCCGTAGAGCAGGATGCCGGAGGAGAAGTTGCCGAGAAGGAAGTACTTCAAGGCGGCCTCGTTCGACCTCCTGTCCAGCTTGATGAAGCCGACCAGCACGTAGACCGACAGGGACATCAGCTCGAGGGCGATGTAGAGCACGGCGAAATCGGTCCCGGAGGCCATGAACATCATCCCGACCACCGACAGCATCACGAGTGCGTAGAACTCCCCCGCCTGGGCCCGCTCGGCGTCGAGAGAGCGCACGGACATCAGGATCGTCAGGGCGGCCGCCAGCAGGACGACGATCTTGAAGAAGACCGAGAAGCCGTCGGCCAGGAAGGAGGGATACTCGCCGAAGATCGGGAAGCCCCCGGGTCTTTCCCGCAGCGAGAGAACGCCCACCTGCGTCGCCAGCAGGACCGCGCCGGTGATGGTCAGCAGCATCAGCGAGAGCCAGCCCAGGGCCCGCTTCCGGTCGACCGGCCAGACGGCCGACAGGAGAAGGATCGCGAAAGCGAACCCCGTCAGCAGCAGCTCCGGGAGGATCCAGTGAAGGTCCTGCGTGCGGAACAGGTTCAATTCCTTCTCCCCGGGCTTGTTCTCCCGGACTGCGGGGCGTCGAGAACGTGTACATGCCGCCAGGCGGCGGTGGCCGTATCCGTGGCGGAGAGCTCCTTCGCCGCCTCCGCCCTCACGACGAGATCCGGCGAGACCTGCCGGACGAGCCGGTCCACGGGGCGGTCGAGGATCTGGAAGAACGGCAGCGGATAGACACCGATCCAGACGCAGCAGAAGACGATCGGCACGAGCGTCGTCCACTCGCGCAGGTTCAGATCGGAGACCTTCTCGTTCTCCGGTCGGTCCAGCTTGCCGAACATCGTCCTCTGGTAGAGCCAGAGCATGTAGGCGGCGCCGAGGACGATCCCGGTGGCGGCCAGCACCGTCCACCACCTCGGACTCCACCCGAAGAAGGAAAAGGCGGACTCGTCAACGAGGAAAATGCCGGCGAGGATGCTGAACTCGCCGATGAAGCCGTTGAGCCCCGGCAGTCCGATCGAGGAGAGCGTGATGATCATGAAGAAGGCGGCGAAGACCGGGATCACCTTCGACAGCCCGCCGAAATCATCGATCATCCGCGTGTGCCGGCGCTCGTAGATCAGCCCGACGATCAGGAACAGCGCGCCGGTCGACAGCCCGTGGTTGATCATCTGGAGGACGCTGCCGTTGATCCCCTGATAGTTCAGGGCGAACAGCCCGATCATGCACATCCCCAGGTGGCTGACCGACGAGTAGGCCACCAGCTTCTTCCAGTCCTTCTGCACCATGGCGACCATGGCCCCGTAGATGATCCCGATCACGCACAGGGTCAGCAGCCCGGGCATGAAGAGCCGCGTGGCGTCGGGCATGATCGGCAGGGAGAACCGGAGAAATCCGTAGGTCCCCATCTTCAGCAGGACTCCCGCCAGGATCACGGACCCCGCCGTCGGCGCCTCGACGTGGGCGTCCGGAAGCCAGGTGTGAAACGGGAACATGGGCACTTTGATCGCGAAGCCGACGAAGAAAGCCAGGAAGACCCAGTACGAGAGGCTCTGCCATGCGCCGGCGTACGGGAGGGAGCCGAGCGCGTGCATGACGGTGATGTCGAAGGTGTAGGCGTCGTGCGGGCCCGGGTACGGGCAGGGGGCGAAGGCCCCCGCCCCGTGCAGCGACGCATGGAAAAAGTAGAGCGCCAGGATCCCGATCAGCATCAGGACCGATCCGAAGAGAGTGTAGAGGAAGAACTTGATCGCCGCGTAGAGTTTCCGGGGGCCTCCCCAGATCCCGATCAGGAAGTACATCGGGACCAGCATCACCTCCCAGAAGACGTAGAAGAGGAAGAAATCGAGGGAGACGAACACCCCCAGCATCCCGGTCTGCAGCAGCAGCATGAAGATGTAGTACTCCTTGACGCGCTCGGTGATGGCGGTCCAGGAGGAGAGGATCGACACGAAGCCGAGCAGCGTGGTCAGCAGGACCAGCAGCAGGGAGATCCCGTCGACCCCCATCTTGTACTGCACGCCGAGAGAGGGGATCCAGCTCCCGCGCTCGACGAACTGGAACCCGGCGCTGGACCGGTCATAGCCGGCCCACAGCGTGAGCGAGACCACGAAGTCTGCCAGGGCGACGAGCGTGGCGAACTTCATGATCAGCCCGGTGCGCTCCTTGGGAAGGAAGAGCATCGCGAGCGCCCCGGCCAGAGGCAGGTACGTCACCAGCGAGAGGATATGGTTGGGCATCCAGCCTCCCTCACTTCCAGAGAATCAGGTACAGGCTCAGCAGGACGAAGGTCCCGAAGATCATGGCAGCGGCGTAGCTCTGCACGACGCCCGTCTGCAGGCGGCGAAACACCCATGAGCCTCCGCGGAAGGCGTACGCGACGCCGTTGACCGCCAGGTCCACCCCCCAGCGGTCGAAAGCGCTCGACAGGTAAGAGAAGCCGATCGTCAGGTGGCGCGCGCCGTTCACCGCCCCGTCCACGATCCACTGGTCGATCCAGGTGAAGACGCGGCAGAGGCGGTAGAACGGCTGCACGACGAGGGCGTCGTACAGCTCGTCCACCCAGTACTTGCCCGCCACGAGCCTGTAGAGCGGCCCCAGCGCCGCCGCAGCTCGCTGCGGCAGGGGCGAGCCTTCCACGCCGTAGAAGAGGCGCGCGAGAAGGATCCCGCTCACGGCCGCCCCGATGGCCATGACCATCAGTCCCCACTCCGCCCATCCGGCCAGATCCACAACCCCTTCCACGGAGGAGGCATGCCTTTCGGCGGCAGGGGCTTCCACGCGCGCCGTGA
>QHYA01000065.1 GCA_003223995.1 Acidobacteriota bacterium
CAAGGCGGGAGCGGCGTTTTCCGCGCGGCAGCAGCAGGATACCGAACTTGATCTCACCGAGGATGACCGGATCGACGGCGATCTCGCGCTCGTTGCGCCTCAGCCACTCGACGACGCCGGGATGCGGTCTGGGCTTGGTGGGCTCGCACAGAACGTTCGCGTCAACGAGGTAGGTCACAGGGTGTCGGTGGATTCAGATTCGATCGAGACGAAAAAGCCCTTCTCGGGACAGGCCAAGAGCCAATCCACGAGACCTTCGTTCGGTTTCGGGGTGCGACGGATAAGCCGGTACTCACCCGGCTCGACGCGCTCCACCTCGAACTCCTCTCCGGGTTCAATGTGGTCCAACTGTCGAATCTCCGCCGGAAGGACGATCTGCCCTTTGCTTGAAACTGTGGTTTTCACAGAAGGTAAGATACTGTCTTACCAAACTTGGTGTCAAGCGCTAACTCTCGCTCGGGAACCTTGGACATCTCCAGCATGCTGGCATGGGCCCACAGTGCGCCCTTGCTCGTGCATGATTGACGCGCCGTCTCTCGGTTCGCTACGGGAGCTCGGTGCTACTCGCCGTTCGTCTTGTGCGAGTGGGGCGCCCCCACGAGATACATGGGGATATTGGAGTCGATGAAGATCATCGCGGGGAGGCGCCGAGGTATCCGCGTTCTATCTCCGCGAGCAGCTGCTCGATGTCACCGATCGGATAGGCGTAGCGGGAAGCTGCGCGAACGGCATCGAGCTTCCTGCCGACATCCCCAAGAGGCTCCCGGCCGCGCGCCGTCCGGAGAACCTGACGCACCCACTCCGCCACGGTCAACCGTTTCGTAAACAAGACTCGTCATGATGAGTCAATCCTCCGGGGGGCTTCACTCCTTCATGCCCGCGGCGCCCCGGCCTCCCTTCCGAGCCAGCTCCTCCATCAGCTCGAGCTGGATCTGCTGGATCTCGAGAAGCCGCTGCCACTGGCGGGTCAGGAGCTGATCGAGCTTGGAGTGTAGGTGCCGGATCTCCAGCTCGCGGGTCGAAGGGCCTCCGAAGGAGGCTGATCGAGTTCACCTCGATCCACGCGACGAGGATCAAGAAGAAGAGGATGATAAACGCCCAGCTTCCGCCGAAGGTCGCGACCTCGTCCGCGATCCTCTCCACCAGCGTGCGGGCGCGGTCTGGATCATCTCTCCGTGAACGGCATGGCGCGCGGGCTTTTCCTGGCCGCAGATCGGGCGTGTGAAGGTGGCGGAGCGTGTCGTCGGCATCGGCATCCTCGCCTATGAGTGTTGATTCCACAGACAACCGCAACCCGGCCCAGGCTCACCGCAACAGCGGGAGCTGCCCGCCGGGGACACGACCCGCGCCGCTGCCTGTAAGTCGGTCCGGAACACGGAACAGCGACGCGTCGAGCGGAGGCTGCCCGGTCTGAAGCCCAAGCCTCCGGCACGCCGTCTCGAACCTCCGCAGCAGCATCTGCGCGTACGGACCGCTGCCGCGCATCCGGGAGCCGAAGGCAGAATCGTAAAGCTCCCCCCCGTGGCTTTCCCTCACGAGCATGAGGACGCGGGCAGCTTTCAACGGATGGCTCGCCTCCAGCCATTCCGTGAAGATCCGCTTGACCTCATGAGGCAGCCGCAGCAGGACATAGCCGGCCCAGCGCGCGCCGGCCGAGGCAGCGGCCTCCAGGATCCGTTCCAGCTCGGAGTCGTTGAGTGCCGGGATCATGGGGGAGGCAAGCACGCCGGCTGGCACCCCCGCATCGGAGAGGGTCCGGATCGCGTCGATGCGCTTGCGGGGCGCCGGGGCTCGCGGCTCCATCCCTCGGGCCAGCTCCGGATCGAGGGTCGTCACGGAGATCATCACGCACGCCAGCCGCCTGGCTGCCATCGGGGCGAGAAGATCGAGGTCGCGGAGGACCAGGTTCGACTTCGTGACGATGGCGACGGGATGGTTGAATGCCGCGAAGACCTCCAGCAGCCGCCTGGAGATCCCGAGCTTGCGCTCGGCCGGCTGGTAGGGGTCGGTGTTCGCCCCGAGAGCGATCACCCGGCAGCGGTAGCCTTTCCCGGACAGCTCCTTCTCCAGAAGCTCCGCGGCTGCGGGCTTGGAGAAGATGCGCGTCTCGAAGTCCAGGCCAGGTGAGAGGCCGAGGTACGCGTGAGTGGGCCGCGCGAAGCAGTAGACGCATCCGTGCTCGCAGCCCTTGTAAGGGTTGATCGACTGGTAGAAGGGGATATCGGGGGAATCGTTGCGCGTGATGATCGTGCGGCTCGTCTCGGGCGTGACGATCGTTTCGAGCGGCGGCAACTCCTGCTCGAGGCTTCCCCATCCGTCGTCGAACGGCTCGACCTCGCGCGGATCGAATCGGTTCGCGGGGTTGCCGAGAGCCCCGCGTCCTTTTCGTCTTCGTCCCGGATTCTCGTGGGATCCGGGCTTCCCGCGCATGTCTTCTCTCACTGCGCGTACCAGTTCTTCTCCCAGGCGTGCCGGCCGAGCTGTTCCAGCAAGCCCGCCGAAAGCACGCGTCCGTCGGAAACGGAGGCATTTTCCTCGGCATGCCGGGCGCTTCTCATCCCCGAAATGACCGTGGACACCTCCGGGCGCGACAGACAGAAGCGAAGGGCCAGCTCCGGAAGGCTCCGAGCTTCTTCACCGAGCAACGCTTCCAGGTCTGCCGCCCTCCGGGCGGCTTCCGCCTTTCTTTCCCCACGGAAGTACCTCTCGCGCCAGTCTCCTGCGGGAAAGACGGTCTCCGGCCCGATGGCTCCCGTGAGGGCTCCCTCGTCGAAAGGGACGCGGACGATGACCCCGAGGGGCTTTTCGCGGGCCATGTCGAAGAGCCCGCGTTCCGGCGACCGATCGAAGATGTTGTAGATCGCCTGCGCGGTATCGATCAGCGGGTCGGCCAGCAGGCCCATGGCCGTCTCCGGGGCATGGTCGCTGACCGAGACGCCCCAATGGAGCACCTTCCCTTGCTCGACCAGTCGCACCATCGTATCGCGGGTCTCGGGCCAGGCGGGGTCGGACAGCCAGGCGTCGTTCCAGACGTGGAATTGCTCGAGAGGGAGGGCATCGACTTTCAGGTTGGCGAGGGACGTCTCGACGCAGTCGACGATGTGGCGGGCGGGGAAGACCTTCTCGAAGGGAGTTGTGGCCCGTGCCGGCCAGACGGAGTCCATCGGAGGAATCTTCGTGGCGATGATGGTACGGTGCCGTTCCGGATGACGGTCGAGGACACTGGCGATCAGCCGCTCGCTGTGACCCTCGCCGTAGGCGAGGGCCGTGTCGATGAAGTTGATCCCCAGGGCGATGGCCTGTCGGAGAGCGTGGGCAGAGTGTTCGTCGTTTCCGCCCTGCCACATCCCCCCTCCGATCCCCCAGGCCCCGAAGCCGATCTCGCTGACCTGGTAGCCGCTCCTTCCCAATCGCCGCATGAGCATCGCTGACTCCCTGCACGTTCCGACCGCTGAAGGTTCGCCGCTCCCGCTCCAGCGCGGAAGGTCCATTGTATCGCTCGGGGCCGGGGCCGGGGCCGGGGATTCTGGATCTGGCACGCGCCAGAGCCCAGGCTTTCAGAGGAGAAACCTCTGCCAGCCGCGCGTCAGCACGTCGCTGAGCGTGAGGCTCATGAGGATCGCGAGCCAGAGAAACCCGGCCGCCGCGAAGACCCAGACCAGCCGGTCGCTGGTGCGGACATGCATGAAGAAGAGCAGGACGCGGACGGCCTCGGAAACCGCGATGGTCAGGGCCACGAGGGGGTTCAGCGGACCCAGGTTCAGGAATGCCGCGCCCGTCGTGAACAGCGTCAAACCGAGAAGGGAGAGATAGACCAGAAGGTAGGTCCCCTTCGGAACGACGTTGCCGGACATCAATGGCGCAGCCCCGGCAGATAGAGCAGAGGAAAAATGAAAATCCAGACGATGTCCACGAAATGCCAGTAGAGCCCGCTCAGCTCGACGGGGGAATGATAGAGGCTGGAGTAGCGCCCCTGCGCCGCTCCCCCCAGCAGGACGAGGAGGATCCCGACACCGATGACCATGTGCAGGGCGTGCAGGCCCGTGAGGGTGAAATAGAAGGAGAAGAAGAGCTGAGCGCGGGGCGCTTCGGGCCCCGGATAGGAGAAGTGGAGTCCCGGGACCAGGTGCTCCTCGAACTTGTGGAAGTACTCGGTGAACTTGATCGCGAGGAAGAGGGACCCGAGGGCGATCGTCGCGGCCAGGTAGCCGCCGAGCCGCCGCCGCTCGCCGAGCTGGACGCTGCGGACGGCCATGGCCATCGTGAAGCTGCTGCTGATCAGCACGGCGGTGTTGATCGCGCCGAGAGTCAGGTCCAGATGGCGGCTGGCCTCGTCGAAGATCCTCGCATAGCTCGAGTGGTAGACCGACAGCGCCGTGAAGACCCCTCCGAAGAACATGACCTCGGTCGCGAGGAACAGCCACATGCCGAGCCGGGAGGCCTCGAACTGCTGTTCGAGCGAGTGGAACTGATGGGCGAGCGCGGAGCGGTCCTCAGACATTCCCAGCCTCCTGCCCCGCATAGGGGTACGCCTCCTCCGTCACGACGGGCGTGACCTCGAAGTTGTCCGTGGGCGGTGGGGAAGGAG
>QHYA01000066.1 GCA_003223995.1 Acidobacteriota bacterium
CCTCCACCGGGTGTGACGGCCCTGGACACACCCAACGACGGCGGGGGCAGCATCACCATCAAGTGGGGGCGGTCCCCCGACGAGGGGGCGGGGCAGAAGACGGTCGTCGGCTACGAGATCCTTCGCGCGGGCGCTCCTGAAGGCCCATTCAAGAGCGTCGGGTTCGCCTCCGCCGGCCAGACGAGCTACCGCGACCCCTCGGTGAAGGACGGCGAGGCGAGCTTCTACCGCGTCGTGGCGGTCACGGAGTCTGGGGAGAGAGGCGAATCCGCCATCGCCGGACCGGCCGTCTCGAGCCAGCAGTGGTTCAATCGCGACCGCTGGAACATCCTGCTGATCAGCGGGTTCCTTTTCGCCGCCGTCATCTATTTCATCGAACGAGGCCGGAGAGGCGAGCGCCCCTTCGTCCGGAGGATCGCCGGACTGGACGCTCTGGAGGAGGCGATCGGCAGGGCGACGGAGATGGGACGGCCGATCCTCTTCTCTCCCGGAACCCAGGACATGAATGACGTCCAGACGGTCGCGGCGATCACCATCCTCGCCCATGTCGCTCGCAAGGCCGCCGCGTACGATACGAGGCTGAAGGTTCCCAACCGCTTCTCGCTCGTGATGACAACGGCACGCGAGACCGTCAAGGAATCCTGCCTTGCGGCCGGACGCCCCGACTCGTACCGGGAAGACGACATCTTCTATATCAGTGACGAGCAGTTCGGCTACGTTGCCGGGGTCTCGGGGATGATCGTCCGGGAGCAGCCGGCCACCTGCCTCTATCTGGGGGCATTCTTCGCCGAATCGCTCGTCCTTGCGGAGATGGGCAACAGCATCGGGGCGATCCAGATCGGCGGCACCGCGCAGCCCGCCCAGCTTCCCTTCTTCGTGGCCGCCTGCGACTACACGCTGATCGGCGAGGAGCTGTTCGCCGCGAGCGCCTACCTTTCCGGAGAGCCGCACCAGCTCGGCTCGCTGAAGGGGCAGGACCTCGGGAAGGTCCTGGCCTTGTCAGGGATCGCCGCGGGAAGCCTGCTGGCCACCTTCGCCGCGTTCTCCAGCTGGCCCTTTCTGGAGACCGCCGCCGCGGGTCTCCGCTCCTTCTTCATGAACAGATGAAGCGAACCGTCCCCTCCATCATCACGTTTCTCGTCGGCACTCTGCTGATCGTCACGTTCTTCATCCCGCACAAGCCTTTCTCCAAGCTGACGGATGATTTCAACACTTTCTTCGACATCATCGCCGCCTTCGCGTTCATTCTCGGCGGAGGCAATCTCGCGCGGATGCACGGCAAGCGGGTCGCCTCCCGCCAGGCTGGCTGGTTCTACAGCGCCGTCTGCCTGGCCGGATTCTTCTCCATGCTGATCTTCGGCCTGCTGAAGATCAGATATCACGACGGGGCGCTCGGCTGGGACCTCAAAGGAGACCTCAACAATGCGCAGTTCCTCTTCCAGCAGATGTGGGAATACATCTTCCGCCCCGGAACCTCGACCATCTATGCGCTGCTGGCGTTTTTCATCGCGTCGGCCTCCTATCGCGCGTTCCGCGCCCGCAACACCGAAGCCGCGCTGCTGCTAGGCACGGCTCTGATCATCCTTCTCGGGAGGACCTTCGTCGGGCCGATCCTGACCGCCTGGCTGCCGCCGTCCCTCGAGTTTCTGACCATCCCGAGCCTCGCCAACTGGGTCATGGCCTGGCCCACCCAGGCCGGCAACCGCGCGATCATGTTCGGCGTCGCGCTCGGCATCGTCTCGCTCTCGTTGAAGGTGATCCTGGGGATCGACCGATCGCATCTGGGGGAGAAGGACTGAGACCATGCCCGCGCGCTTGAGGCTTCCCGAGCTCAACCGACAGTTCGTCTTCGGTCTCATCGCCGTTGTGGTCTGCATCCCGATCCTCTGGAAGTTCTCCTTCCGCGAGTATCCGTCACCGATGGTCCGAAAGGTCTTCGACAAGGTCCAGTCCCTTCCGGCCGGCTCCAAGGTGCTGCTCGCTCTCGACTACGATCCCGGAGCTGAGGCTGAGCTGCAGCCGATGGCCCGAGCCTTCCTCCGCCACTGCGCCGAGAGGAAGATGAAGATCTACTTCATGACGCTCTGGGCCACGGGGCCTCCTGTCATCACCCGGGCCATCGAGGATGTCCTGGTTCCGGAGTTCCCGGGCTACCGCTACGGCCGCGACTACGTCACCCTCGGCTTCAAACCCGGCAACGAAGCGGCGGTGGCGATCATCGCCAGCGATTTGAAGAAGCTCTTCACGACCGACGGGCGCGGGACGAACATCAACGACATCGAGATGACCCGCCCGATCCGCAACATCCGCTCCTTCGACATCGTCCTCAGCGTCTCCGCCGGCTTCCCGGGAACCAAGGAGTGGATCCAGTACGGCACCGACCCCGCGGGCATTCCCATCGCCGCCGGCATGACGGCGGTGCAGGCACCTCTGAACTACCCCTACTACCCGCGGCAGCTGCTCGGGCTTCTCGGAGGGATCAAGGCGGCGGCCGAGTACGAGGCGCTGCTGAAGGAGACCTACCAGAAATACAACGACCCGAAATACCACCTCGAGGCGACGGCGCGAATGGGCCCGCAGACCTGGGCCCACTTGGCGATCATCGGACTGATCATCCTCGGAAATCTGACCACGCTTCTCGCGCGCGCAGGGAGGGGGCGGAATTGAGGCGCCGGAGGAGCGTCCCGTGAACCGCCGGAGGCTCATCTGGGCCGCTGTCATGCTCGCTGCCGGCGCCTACCTTGTCCTCAGGATCGCGACCGGCAAGATGCAGGCTCCGGTCGGGGTCAAAGGGGTCGGGATCTGGTTCGCGGCCTTCATGACTCTGGCCATCTTCTCGTTCCTGTTCGGCGACAATCCCGCGTACAAGTTCGCCGAGCACCTTTTCGTCGGAGTGTCGGCGGCCTACTGGATGGTCGTCACCTTCTGGACGGCTCTCGTGCCGAACCTGTTCGGGAAGCTCTTTCCGGATCTTGTCGCGACATACCTGATGCCGGGCCTGAAAGAGAACGGGAAGGCTCCCGAGCAGGACCTGTTCTACCTCGTGCCGCTCGTCTTCGGGATCCTCCTTCTCTGGCGCCTGTCGCCAAAGGCGCCCTGGCTGAGCCGCTGGGCGCTGGCCTTCATCATCGGCATCACGGCTGGGCTGCGGCTCATCGGCTTCCTGTCGAGCGACTTCATCGGGCAGATCCGCAACACCATGGTTCCCTTCGTCGTCCTCTCGGCGGACGGCGGGCCGCTGTGGGGTGACACGATCAACAACCTCGTGACTCTCGTCGGCGTCACGACCGCCCTGTGCTACTTCTATTTCTCCAAGGAGCACGACGGGGTCTTCGGAAGGATCTCGCGCGTCGGCATCTGGACCTTGATGATCACATTCGGCGCCGGCTTCGGCTACACCGTCATGGGACGCGTGGCGCTGCTGGTCGGCCGCCTCCAGTTCCTTCTGATCGACTGGCTCCGGCTCGCCTCGCCTTAGTGCTCCATCCCGCAAATACGGTTGCATTCGGGTGCCGATCCATCGCCGCCGGCTGCGTTCCGCTCCTTGCGGCATATCGCTGCGGGATATGCCTCAGTCGCGTGCCTTGCCGGCGGCGCGTCTCGGCCCCCTCGGTGCGACACCGTATTTCCGGGAAGGAGCACTTAGAAAGCCCGCGGCTCACCCGGCGCTCGATGAGCTCAGGCCTGCTCTCCCCGCGGGTGCGGGAGCAGGCGCCTTCTTCCGCTCCGGCTGCGAGAGGCGCGCGGAGCCGATCATCTTGTAGAGGATTCGAGCGCCGACATTCGCGTCCCATTCTTCCCCTCGGGGGCCCGGAGCGACCTCGTCGAGGTCTCCCCCGATGATCGTCCTTCCCGCGCGGACGAGGGCGGCGAGCAGACCCGTCGCCTGATGGAACGACAGCCCTCCAGGCACCGGCGTGCCCGTGTGGGGGCAGAGGGCAGGGTCGAGCCCGTCGATGTCGAAGGAGATATAGACCTGCGCAGGGAGCAGGGAGGCGATCTCCTCCGCGATGCGTGCGAACGGCTCGCCCCGCGCCAGGCGCCCGGCGAGATCCGGATCGAAGAACGCGACGATGCGCCCGCCGGAAGAATCGATCAGGCGCGCCTCCGTGAGACCCATGTCGCGGATGCCCACCTGCACGATCCTCGATACGTTCGGGATCCTGTCCTGAACGTTGTACATGATCGAGGCGTGCGACCAGGTGAAGCCCTCGAACGCCTGCCGGAGGTCGGCGTGGGCGTCGATGTGGAGGATCCCCATGCCAGGATGCCTCCCGGCGCACGCTTCGATCGCTCCGAAGGCGATGGAGTGGTCGCCGCCGAGAGCGAAGGGGGTCTTCCCCTCCTCCAGGAGCGCCGCCGTCGTCTCCCGCACCCAGGCGTTCATCTGCCCGCAGATCTCGTCCACCTTCGCCCTGTCCGCCTGCAGCCGGCGGTCCGAACCGATCCTTCCCCCCGCCCGGATGATGGGAGCCGCCAACCTCTTCCCCTGCCGGCTCAGCCGTTCGATCTTCCGGGGGATCGGGAGCATGGCGATGCCGTCGATGTAGGGCTGACCGGTCTCACGATCGTAGAGGTCCAACTGATGGCTGGCTCGGAGGATGCTTGCCGGACCGCTCGCCGTCCCCCCGCCGTAGGAAGTGGTCGCTTCGAAGGGGAC
>QHYA01000067.1 GCA_003223995.1 Acidobacteriota bacterium
CACCTCCGCGGCCGCGCCGGCCTGTTCGGGCGTGTGGATGTCGGTGAGGATCGGAAGGCCTGTTTCCCCCTTGACGTGCGCCAGGATCTCGAGCCCCTTCCGGAGGCCGGGTCCGCGGAAGGACGCCCCCGAGGTGCGGTTGGCCTTGTCGTAGGAGGACTTGTAGATCAGAGGCACGCCGATCTCATCCGAGATGCGCCGCAGGGCGGAGGACATCCGCAGCGCGTGCTCCAGGCTCTCGACGACGCAGGGCCCCGCGATGACCGCCAGAGGCGCCCCACCGCCGATCGCGATGTCCGCGCCGATCAGGACGCGCTCGACCTTCGGCCTGTCCGGCATACGGGACACTAGGAGCCCCGGGCGCGCCTGTTCTGGTAGGAGGCGGCGATGAATGAGCGGAACAGCGGGTGCGGGTCGAGCGGCTTGCTCTTGAATTCCGGATGGAACTGGCAGGCGAGGAACCAGGGAGAATCGGCGCACTCGATGATCTCGACGAACTTCTGGTCCGGTGAGATCCCACTGAGCTTCAGGCCCCCCTCCACGAGCCGTCCAAGATGCTCCCTGTTGACCTCGTAGCGGTGGCGGTGGCGCTCGGTGATCTCCTCCCGCCCGTAGGCCTTCGCAGCGAACGTGCCGGGGGCCAGGCGGCAGGGGTATTTCCCGAGGCGCATGGTCCCTCCCAGCTCTTCGATGCCCAGCAGATCACGCAGCTTGTAAACGACCTTGTACGGCGTGCTGTCGTTGAACTCGGTCGAGTCCGCCCCTCCCATGCCGCAGGCGTTGCGCGCGAACTCGATCACGGCGCACTGCATCCCGAGGCAGATGCCGAAAAAGGGGACGTGGTTTTCCCGCGCATAGCGAATCGCCTCGATCATCCCCGCCACGCCCCGCACACCGAAGCCTCCCGGAATGAGGATCCCGTCGACCGATTCCAGCTCCTCGCGGAGGCGGCCGTCGGCCACCTCCTCCGCCTCGATCCAGCGCAGCGCGACCTTGAGGTTGCTCGCCACCCCGCCGTGCGACAGTGCCTCGTTGAGAGACTTGTAGGAATCTTCGTAGGAGACGTACTTCCCCACGACGCCGATCGTGACCTCGTCGCGTGGATGGAGGATCCGGCGGACGAGCTCTTCCCACCGGCCGAGGTTCCGCTTGCGGTAGGGCAGATCGAGCAGCTTCATGATGATCTCGTCGATCCCCTCCTGGCTCAGGTAGAGGGGAACCTCGTAGATCGTCTGCACGTCCTTCGCCGTGATGACCGCGTCCTCGGAGACGTTGCAGAACAGGGCGATCTTCCTCTTCAGCTCCTGAGGCAGGACCCTGTCCGAGCGGCACAGCAGGATGTCGGGCTGGATCCCGATGGCCCTCAGCTCTCGAACCGAATGCTGGGTCGGCTTGGTCTTGAGCTCTCCCGAGGCGCCGATCCAGGGGACGAGCGTGAGGTGCACGAAGATCGCGTTCTCCCGGCCGACATCGAGGCGAAACTGGCGGATCGCCTCGAGGAAGGGGAGCGATTCTATGTCTCCGACCGTTCCGCCGATCTCCACGATCTGCACATCCACGTCCTGAGAGATCTTCACGATCGAGGCCTTGATCTCGTCCGTGATGTGGGGGATCACCTGCACCGTCGCACCCAGGTAATCGCCGCGCCGCTCCTTCTCGATCACGGCGCGGTAGATTTTGCCGGTCGTGAAGTTGTGGTCGCGGGTCATCAAGGCCGAGGTGAACCGCTCGTAGTGACCGAGGTCCAGGTCGGTCTCGGTGCCGTCGTCGGTGACGTACACCTCTCCGTGCTGGAAGGGAGACATCGTGCCGGGATCGACGTTGATGTAGGGGTCGAATTTCTGGAGAGCGACGCGGAAGCCGCGGCTCTCCATCAACATCCCGATCGAGGCCGCCGCCAGTCCCTTGCCGAGAGAGGAGACGACGCCTCCGGTCACGAAGATGTACTTTGTGCGATGCTTGTTGTTCATCGTCTCCCTGGATCTCGGTTCGAGCCGCCCTCCCCCGGTCAGCCCTCAGGCTCCCCGCTGGCGCCCCTCGAGGACGAGAAGCGCCCGGCGCAGATCGGGCAGCGTATCGATCCCGACGGAGCGGAAATCGGAATCGAGCAAGCGGAGGCGCCTCCCGGTCTGGAGCAGCCGCAACTGCTCCAGGCCCTCGGCTTTCTCCAGGGGGGTCGGCGCCGTGCTGGCGAACTCGAGCAAGCTGCTCCTGCGGAAAGCATAGACTCCAACGTGCCGATAGTAGCCTTCGACCGGCCTTTCGCGGCCGAAGAGCACGGAGCGGAAGTCCGCATGGAGATTCCCCTCGGTACGGAAGTAGGGGATCGGCGCCCGCGAGAAATAGAGCGCGTCGCCGGAGAGCGAGGCGACGACCTTGACGATGTTCGGATCGAACAGGTCGCCGACGGTCTCGATCGGCTCGCGCAGCGTCGCCGCGTCCAGATCCGGTTCCCGCTCGAGCGTCTCGAGGAGCCGGTCAAGGGATTCGCCCGTGACGAGAGGCTCGTCACCCTGGAGGTTGACGACAATTTCGCAGGGGGTTCCTCGGGCGGCATGGGCAACCCGATCGGTTCCCGACCGGATTTCCGGAGAGCTCATGACCACCTCGCCGCCGAATCCGTTCACCGCGGCCGCGATGCGCTCGTCGTCCGTCGCCACGATGACCCGGTCCGCCAATTTCGCCGAGCGCGCCCCTTCCCACACCCACTGAATCACCGGCTTGTCCTGGAGGGGGGCGAGGAGCTTTCCGGGGAACCGGCTGGCGGCGTAGCGGGCAGGAATAACGATGATCGCCTGAGACATCAACTCGACGGCCATCTTATCGTGCTCTCCGAGCGGGAGTCAAAACCACCAGCCTGCGCGAAGAGACGACTGGAGAGAAAATGGCCAGGAGCCGGGAAGGAACATCCAGGTGAAGAACTGGACTGAGAATGGCGGGAATCGTATGAGCTTCCTGCCGACCCCCGTCGAGTGGGTCCTGGCGGGTCTGGTCGGAGCGATCTCTTGCGCCGCTCCTCTCGCCCGAACCCTCGGCTACGAATCGGCGATGATCATGACGATTCTCGCCGGGGGGATCGCCCTGCGGCGCGGACTGATCGAGGGAGGCCAGCTTCGCCGAACCCTCCAGCAGGGAGCCGATTCTCAGCAGAAGCCCGTTCACGCATTCCGCCTCGCGAGCGAAGGTTTCTGCCGGGCGACCTCCCCCGCCCTCATCGCTGCCGCGCTTCCCTACGTTTCCATCGTCGCATCGACGCGGCTGATCCAGGGATGCCGTGTCGCTCCAGGGACAGTTCTCGTACTGTTTCTCGTCCTCCCCGTGGCTCCCCACCTCGCCGCGTTTGGGATGGCAGTGGGCGCCTTGGTGAGGAGCACCTGGGCCCGTGCGGCCATGCTGGCGACGCTGGCGGGCCTGCACGTCGTTCACCCCGCCGTCCAGGTGCTTGCCGGGCGGACGATCCCGCACTCGATGCTCTTCGGATTCCTCTCGGCCTCGGGGTGGGGAGGGGTCGGCTCGACCGATCTCGATCTTCCCCTTTCCTACTTCCTGCTCCGGGGGCTGGCTGTCGCCATCTGCCCGCTGCTGACAGGCATCGCGGCCATTTCCGCCTTGGGCTGGAGCCGGTCGGGCCGCATCCCCGGCCTGCCCGTGCGTCTCGCGCTCGCCGCCGCGCCCGTGGCGGCGGCAGTGGCCTACCCTTCCGCCTTCGGACTGACTCCCGGAGCGGGCGTTCGGGAGAGGGCGCTTTCCGGCTGGACGCGCACGGAGCATGTCGCCGTCCGCTTCACGCCCGGGGGGCGGGCGGCCGCCACGGCGGGCACGCTCGCAGCGGATGCGGAGTGGGACTTCCAGGTCGTCTCTGCGCTGATGGAACTGAACAGGCCGGACCCAGTGACGGTCTGGGTCTATGAAGACGAGGAACAGATGCGCTCCCTCACCGGTGCGGAGGATTTCCTGTTTGCCCTGCCCTGGCGGCGAGAGGTGCATACGCTCCTCTCGTCGAGGGGCATGGAGGCCCTCAGACACGAGCTCGTTCATGTTCTCGCGGGGGACTGGGCGGTCCACCACCCTCTTCGCATCTCCTGGAACCAGGCGATGCTCGAGGGGACAGCTGAAGCGATCGCTTCGTACAGGTTCCTGGGCGGCCCTTTCCAGAAGTCTGCCGCCGCAGCGCTGGCGGCGGGCCGCCTGACCGACGCGATGAGCCTCTTCAGCTCGACCGGATTCGTCTGGGGGCAGACCTCCCTGCGAAACTCCTATGACCTTTCGGCTTCTTTCATCGGATTCCTGCTGGAGAGATACGGCCCTCGCCCTCTCTCCCTGGCCTACGGGGGCAGAACGTGGGAAGCCGCGTATGGAAAGACCCTGCCGGCGCTGAATACGGACTGGCGTCTCCATATCGCGAGAATACCGGTAAGCAAGGAGGAGGTGGAGAAGGCGCGCGCGACCTTCGATCCCCAGCGCAATCCGCCATTCTTCCGGAAAAGGTGCCCTCGTGTCGGCCTGGCGGCTCCTGCCGGGCCGCCGCCGCCGCCTTCCCGGCCCGCCGCCGGCTCCCTCGCCCCCGCCCCTTCGGGCGCCGCTGCCCGGACTGCGGGCGGCCCGGTGGACGCCGCAGCACGCTCGCGCCGGCCGGAAGAAGCGCGCAGCGCCGCTCTGGCGCTCTTCCGGGCGGGTCTTCCCGACGAGGCGATCGATCTGCTGGGCCGGTGTCTGGCGGATGACGCCATTGCAGGTGCTCAACACCTCGAAATCTCCCGGTCGCTCTTTCTCTGCCTGCTCGCTGCCCATCGGAGCGATGAGGCGCGCGATCTCCTGCTCAAGATGAGAACCAGGTCCGAGTTTTCCCCCTACCAGATTCAG
>QHYA01000068.1 GCA_003223995.1 Acidobacteriota bacterium
TCCAGTGCTGCCGCCGCCCGGTACACGAGGAGCCTCGCCGCATCGATCAACGTCGCCATCTCCGCAAGCTTGCACTGGATCGCTCCGAACTCCGCGAGAGGCCGGCCGAACTGCACTCTTTCCTTCGCTCGGCGGCGGGCCTCGTCGAACGCCCGGCTGGCGAAGCCGACGGCCGCCGCTCCCACCGTCGGGCGGAATCTCGACAGCGTCGCGAGGGCGATCCTCGCCCCGTCTCCTTCTCCGCCGATCCTCCAGGAGGCCGGCACCCGGCATCCCGAGAACCGCAGCACGCCGATCGGATGCGCGGCGATCAGTCGCAGCCGCTCGCTGCGGTCGAGCCCCGCGTGTCGACCCGGAACCGCGAAACCCGATAGCCCCTTCGACCCTTCTCCCGGACCTGTGCGGGCGATCACCGTCACCAGGTCGGCGATTGGCGCATTGGAGATCAGGGTCTTGACGCCGTCCAGGACGTAGTCTCCCCCGTCCTTTCGAGCTTCCAGCCGGATCGAGGCCAGGTCCGATCCCGCCTCCGGCTCTGTGATCGCCAGAGCAGCGATCGCCTCCCCGCCGGCCACGGCGGCCAGCCACCGCCCCTTCAGCTCGGGCGATCCCGCCAGAGCGATCGGGAAGGAGCCGAGCCCCTGCATCACGAAGGCCAGGTCGGCCATGCCCGACCAGTACGCCAGGGTTTCGCGCAGGATCGCAATGGAGCGCACGTCGGGTGTGCTGGCCGCACCGCCGTTCGCGCCTGCGACCAGGGCGGTGGCCGTGGCGGGATGGTGAGTCGTCTCGGCGGCCGGAACCGCATAGGCAAGAAGTCCCTCGCGGGCGAGCTTCGACAGCGACTGGCGGGCGAGGGCGTCCTCGGCAGCCGCGTCCTGCGGCTCTTCCTCCAAGCCGGCGAGCTCCCGCTGGGCGAAGGCGCAGGCGCGCTCCGCGAGGGAGGCGTACGTCTCGCCCAGCAATTCCGGCAGCTCCGACCTCATGGCCCCTTTGCCCCGGAGAAACGTGGCGGACGCTTCTCGATGAAAGCCTGGTAGGCTTCGCGATAGTCCGGATGCTGCATGCAGATCGCCTGGGCCTGCGCCTCGCTCTCCAGCGCCGTCTCGAGCGAGAAGGTCAGTTCCTGGCCCAGCATCTCCTTCGTGAGCCCATAGGCGAACGAAGGGCCTTCCGCCAGGCGCCTGGCCAGGCCCTCGGTCTCGGCTTCGAGGCGGTCCGACGGAACGACCCGGTGGTAGAGGCCCCAGCGCTCCGCCTCCGAGGCACTGATGAACTCCCCGAGCATCAGCAGCTCCGTCGCCCGGCCGAGACCCACGACGCGAGGGAGCAGGAAGGTGGCCCCCATGTCGGCCCCCGACAGACCGACCTTCGTGAACAGGAACGCGATGCGCGCCTCCTCGGAGGCGATCCGGAAGTCCGAGGCGAGCGCGATCACCGCCCCGGCCCCCGCCACCAGCCCGTTGAGCGATGCGATGACCGGCTTGCGCAGCAGGCGGATATTGCGGACCAGATCGCAGGTCATCCGGGTGAACTCCAGCAGCCCCCCGGCATTGCGCGAGAGGAGGGGCCCGATGATCTCGTTCACGTCTCCCCCCGAGCAGAAGGCGCGGCCGGTTCCGGTCAGCACGGCGACGTGGACCGTTTCGCGGCTCTGGAGATCAGCGAAGAGATCCACGAGCCCGCGATAGGTCTCCAGAGTCAGGGCATTGAGCCGGTCCGGGCGGTCGAGGGTGATCGTCGCCACCCCATTCTCTTCCCGATAGCGGAACTTCCCGGGGTTCATCGTTCCTCCTTTTTCCTCTCCAGCGATTCGTTGAATTGCCCCAGCATCGCGCGCAAGCTCCTTTGGCTCTCCAGGGAGACCGAAGACAGAATCTTGGCGAGGTCGCGGGCGTGGCGAGGCTGCATCTTCCGCACGCGCACGCGGCCGTACTCCGTCAGCTTGAGTCGAACCTTCCTCCGGTCGCCCGGCTCCGCTTGCCTGCGGACGAGCCGCCGCTTCTCGAGACGGTCGACGATCCCGGTCAGGTTCCCGGCGGAGACGAGAAGCCGCCGGGAAAGCGCCGCTGGGGTGGCCCCGTTCGGCTCGCGCGCGAGCTGCGAGAGCAGGTCGAACTGCGGCAGCGTCAGGTCGGGATCGAGGCGGGCTCGTACCTCACGCAGGAGCAGGTTGTACGCTTTGATCAGCCGCAGCCACAGCGAAAGGGAGAGGTTCGACGGCTCGCGCTCCGGCGACCCGCGCGACCTCTGGGCTCGCGCGCTTCTCGTCACAGCACAGCCATCCCCTCGATCTCCACGCGGGCCTCCTCTTCCAGCAAACCTGCCACCTGCAGAAGCGCCATGGCCGGGTAGTGGCGGCCCATGAGCCGCCTCCAGACTTCGCCGACCTCCCGGCGCCGCGCGAGGTATTCCCGCTTGTCCAGGACCAGGATGTGCATCTGGACGATGTTCTCCGGCCCCCCTCCGGCCTCCCGCACGACTTGGAGAAGGTTCTCGAGGGCCCGGGTGAACTGGGCGAGGAAATCGCCGCCGCCCAGGAGGCGCCCCTCCTGGTCCCAGGAGATCTGCCCGCCGAGGAAGAGCAGCCTTCGTCCTTCCTCGACCAGCAGACCGTGCGAGTAGCCGGAGGGGCGGACGAGGGCCGGCGGGTTGACAACGGTCGTCCTCACGCCTGGATGGCCCCCCCGTCGAGGACGATGGCCTGTCCGTTGATGCCGGCCGACTCAGGCTGGCACAGCATCAGGACGAGGTGGGCGACCTCCTCCGGCGCCACGAGCCGCCCTTGCGGATTGGAAGCGAGAAGGGCCTGCCGCGCTTCCTGCGGCGTCCTCCCCGTGGTCCGCACGATGTTGTCGATGGAGCGCAGGGTCATGTCCGAATCGACGTAGCCGGGGCAGACCGCGTTGACCGTGACCCCCTTCGCGGCCACCTCGATGGCGACCGCCCGAGTGAATCCCACCACGCCGTGCTTCGATGCGCAGTAAGCCGACACATAGGGGAAGCCCACCCGTCCCGCCGTGGAGGCGATGTTGACGACGCGGCCCCATCCTCTCTCTACCATCTGGGGAACGAAGGCCCGGGTCACGAGGAAGGTCCCGGTGAGGTTCACTGCGAGCATGCGCTCCCAGACATCGTCGGTCGTCCGCGCCAGAGGCGCCGAAACGGCGTCGCCGGCCGCGTTGACGACGATGTCGGCCCCACCCCAGCGGGCGACCAGCGCCTCGACGACCGATTCCACGCTCTGCTTGGAGGAGACATCGCAGGCCAGCGGCAGGGCCTCGCCTCCGGAGGCTGCGATCTCGGATGTGGTCGATTGGAGGTCCTCACGGGTGCGGGCCGCCACCGCCACGCGCGCGCCCTCTCTCGCCAGCGCCAGCGCCGCCGCGCGGCCGATCCCCCGCCCTCCTCCCGTCACGAGCGCCACGCGCCCGTCCAGTCTCATCACACCGGCCGCCCCTTCTGGTTCGGCTCGACTCTCCGGGCCGGGACCTATTTTCGCCTGAAGTCAGTCCATGTCCAGATACTTTAAGTTTGAAGCAATGGACTTCCGAAGTCAACAAGACTGAGGCAGGGCAGGCAGGGCGCGCATCGACCGCGAGCTGAAGCGGCTCCGGCTCGCCGCGTGGCACGAAGCCCCCGCCAGCCGTCTCCCGGTGGGGAACCGCTGGAGCCCCGTCGGACCGCTGCGGACGCAGGCGTTCTTCGGGCGCCCCCGAATTCAGAAGACCAGCCGGACCCCCACCTGGGCAAGGCGCTGCTCCCCCTGGAGAGGATCGCCCGCGTAGGTCGTCGGCACGCCCGCCGAGTTGAAGCCCGCCGGGTTCTTCTCGTTGAGCACGTTGAAGGCCTCGAGGAGCAGTTCGAGCCCGATGTCTCGAGGGAACCGGAACACCTTCGAGGCACGAAGGTCGAGCTGGGAGAACCAATGGCCGCGCGCCGAGTTCACGTGTCTGACGCCCGGCGCGAGGTCGGAGACGAAGCCGTCGCCATTGAGGTCGCTGTCGGCGAAAAGGGTGTAAGGGGTCGCCGAGTGGTACCGGAACAGCCCCGAGACGTGGATGTCATGGGGAAACATGTAGGTCGCGCTCAGGGTGAGCTTGTGGCGGGCGTCGGTGTTGCGGGGCCCGATGCACGCGCTGCAGAGAGGGTCGAGCGCGTTGACGACCTGGTCGCGAGGGAACCCGGGCTGGTAGTTTCGGTCGCTGATTCGGAACTCGTCGGCTCCGGCGAGAATGTTGCCGTCGATCTTCGAGAGGGTGTAGAAGCCCTGCGCGACGAGCTTGTTCTTGATGAGCGCCCGGAGACCGACGTTGAGCCCCTTGTAGTCCGCCCGGCCCTTCCCGTACCACATTCGGATGGAGCTCGCGAACGGGAAGCGACGTGCGCCGGTGCTCGGGTCGATGACGTTGAAGCGGAAACGGAAGGGAACATCGCGATAGTTGATCCCCGTCGCCTCGACGTTGAACCCGACCTTGTCGGTGATCTGGTGGGAGA
>QHYA01000069.1 GCA_003223995.1 Acidobacteriota bacterium
CCATCCGCTCCCGTCGCGCTCCGCGACCGCAGCGCCTTGCGGCAGCGGACGCAGGCCTGAAGGTGGTCCTCGAGCAGAAGGCAGCGGGCCTGGGAGAGCCCCCCCTGCAGGTAGGAGGCAAACAGCTCCTGGAAGCCGCTGCAGCCCTCGATCCTCCCGTCCGGTGAGAGCGACTCCGCCGCGGCCGCAGCGGCGGGAATCTTCGCTGAGAGCAGCGACCAGACCCGTGCCGCGGCCTGCTGTTCGACGGCAGGGTCGATCGTCTCCTCGCGGATCTCGTTCGTGATCCTGTCGAGAACGGCTCCGGGGTCCTTTTCCTTTCGCCTCATGTCTGGCCTCCTGACAGCAGCGGACGGATCTCCTTTCGCAGCCTCTTCCTGGCCCTGTGGAGCACGACCGCGACAAACGTCGCGGACGTTCCGAGCATCCGGGCGATCTCGCGGTTGGCGTACCCCTCGAAGTAGCGCAAACAGAAGATCTGCGCGGGGAGCGGACCGAGCTTCGAGAGGGCCGCGCGCAGCTTCCTGCGGATCTCGGCGTCCTCGTTGATCCGCTCGGGCCCCGGCTGAGCATCCTGGATCAGGCGCAGCTCGGCTTCCCCAAGAGCCGGACCGCTCCCGACCTTCCTTGCCCGGAGCAGATCGAGGGCACCATTGACCGCCGCAACGTGCAGGTAACGGCCGAGCTCCGCCGAGGCGGGGGGATCCGAATCGCGCCTCAGAAGCCTCAGGAAGACGGTCTGCAAGACATCTTCCGCATCCATCGTATTGCCGGTAATCCGGTGAGCGGTCCGGTAGACGAGGCGGTGGTGGGCGAGGAAGATGGCCTGCAGCGTCTCAGCTCGAGCCGCGGTCTGTCCGCTGCCGTGCAGAGGCGGCGGCTGGAAAGCGGCCTGCCGGTCATCCATTCGCAACTCGCTTCCCGCAGCGATCCGCATGCTGCTCTCCTTCCCTCCGCTTTCTGACATATGAACGCGGCTCCGGTCGGAATGTTACATGGGAAACCAGGGAACGCACGGAACGCCTCCCGATTGACTTTCCTGGTAGGCTCCGTTATTTTTGCAACCGTAGCCTCCGCTTGCTCACCCAAACGTTGGCCACGAGTCAGGCATCTGGGATGGCTGCTGGTCCCGTCCCGATGAGACTTCACGAAAGAGGGTAATTGCGCCTGGAGATCGCCACGGACATCCAGCAGATGGTGCGAGGCATGGTCGCCGGGCCGTCATCGAGACAGGAAAAAAGCGCATGGGCAAGAAGCTCTTCGTAGGCAACCTCTCGTTCAACACCTCCGACTCCGAGCTCAGGGAGCTGTTCTCGCAGGCTGGCACTTGCGAGTCGGCGAGGATCCTGACGGACCGCGAAACCGGCCGCTCCCGCGGCTTCGGCTTCGTGGAGATGAGCTCCGATGAGGAGGCGAGTCGGGCCATCTCCGAGATCGATGGCAAGCCGTTCCAGGGCAGGCCCATCCGCGTCAGCGAAGCGCGAGAGCGTTCCGATTCGCGGCCCCCCCGAACCATCTACCCCTCGCACGGCTTCTCGCAAGGCCCTCCCCCGGCCCCCCCATTCCGCAGGGATGGGGGAAGCCGCCGGGGCCTGCGCGCGAAGAAGCGAAGCATCAGCTAGGATCCCGCCGTGGCCAAGAAGTCGAGATCGACCTTCAAGAAGCGTCAGAGGGAGATCGCGCGACAGCAGAAGAGGCAGGACAAGCTGGCCCGTCGGCTGGAAAGACGGGATCGGCGGGCCGAAACGGTCCCACTAGCCGGCGAGGAGGATCCGGACCTCGCAGGCGCCCGTCCTGGCCCTCAGCCCCTGTCAACCGACTGGCAGGACATCCCCGACCGGAAACCGCCCGAAAAGACTCCGGAGTGATCCGCACACCTGGCAAAGAGGCGTAGACGGCCTCGGCCGGCGCGCGTCGATCGATGGGACTGGGCCGTGCAGCCGCCCGCGTTTCACGATCGCGATGGGGCGGCGATGGTCGCTCCTTCCCGGGCGAGGATCGGAGCAAGGAAGCGTGTGAGGTCCGGTGATATCTCCAGGATCTGCATTCTTTCGCTCACGAGAACCTGGCAGGATAGGCCGGCGTGGACCTGCGGATCTTCGGCAAGGCGGTAAGAGATCCGATCCGATTCGCAGTCTCCGTTCCAGCACCATGGACCGTATGGAATGTCCGCAGCAATGTACTGGAAGCAGCGCAGCAGGACGTTGTTCTCCGGAACCATGAAGAGGACTCCCAGCACGGTGATCTCGACGAGACGGCTGTAAGGCTGGAAAGCGTCGTAGTCGAGCACGTGCCGCTCCGGTGAGATCGCTGCGGAAGAGACGAGCGCTGCCGCCCATCAAAACATAGTTTCCCTCCTCCAGGCGGGCAAATGGCCAAGCTTGCCAGCCACGCCCGCCTCACCGATCTCGATCTGATCGTCGTGATGAAATCGGGGGAGGACTTCATCACACGAACGGGACGGCTCTACCAGGGGCTGCCCCGCGTGGCCGTGGATCTCGACCTCCTGGTCTACACGCCTGAGGAATTCGAGCGCATGAAGGAGCGGAGTTTCGTCAGGAACGCCCTGGAAACAGGGAGGATCCTGCTTGCCCGCTGATGAGAGGGGGCAGGGCCGGCGCTCTACCCCAATGGGCTCCCTGACGGCATTCCTGCCGACGTCTTCACCAAGGAAGCCGCGGTCGGCGCGGTCGCCATGGCCCGCGAGGCTGTCGAGTGGGTTCGGAAACTGGTCGAGAGAAAAGACTGACTGGCGCCGTGGGTCAGGGCACCTGTTCGAGGGGTGGGCGCCCCGGCGGGCAGATCATCAAGGCGAGGTCATCGCCGCCAGCCGGATGGGGCCAGCACCTGCACCGCGTCTGGACGGGCCTCGATGATCAGGGAGCCATGCGGCGGGCTACCGATCAGCTCCCCGTCCATCTGGACCGTCAGGTCGGGTATCTGCGGTGCCCCATGCGCCAGGGGTGTCGTGCCGGAGGCGCGGATCTCTATCCGGCTGACCTTCCGATAGACAACATCCCTCCGTCCCATGTGCCGTCCCCCGAGCAGCATCGACCGGAATACACCGGCGTAGGCTCTCATCCCCTCCCCCCGGATCAAGCAGAGATCCAGAAAGGGGTCGAGCGGATCGGCCTTCGGCGTTATCCGCAGGTTCGCGCCGTACCGCGGGAGATTGCCGATGATGGCCGAAGTCCCCGAGTGCAGCTCCCCATCCGCCAGAACGTCGATCCGCGCGTAGGGGAATCTGTGGGCCGCGCTGATGGCGGCCATGACGTATCGCGCCAAGGTCAGCTTCCTGGAGCCCGCCCGCCGCAACGCGAGCGCGAGCGCGTAGGCGTCGAGACCGATACCCGCCATCAGGAGAAAGTGGCGCACCCCCATCAGCCCCGTGGTGAAGGGAAACGGGCGGAAGGAGCGGAGACGCCTGATAGAGCCGACCGGATCGAGCGGCAGCCCCAGCTCGCGCGCCAGGATGTTCATGGTGCCCGTCGGGACGACGCAGAAAGGAATGCTCGTGCCGGCGAGGCCGTTGACGACCTCGTGGACCGTCCCATCACCTCCCACGGCAAGGATGGCGTCAAACCCTCCCGACGAGGCTGCATCGGCAGCAGCCCGGGATGCGTCGCCTGGAGCGACAGTCAGGTGGAGTTCCGCCCGGACCTGTTGTTCACGCAGCGACGCGCGAAGATCTTCGAGAAGCCCGGAACGCCGGCGCAGCCCCGCCATCGGATTGGCGACGAGCAGCACGCGCTCGATGCCCGGCGTCGCGACGCTCTTCAGCGTATTTCCCGCAGCAGTTCCTTGGCCTTGGCGATGCGCTGAGGACCGGAGCGCTCGAGCTTCATGAAAGCGCGAAGCGTGGCGACCGGATGTGGAAAGTGTTTCCGAGCCGATCCGCGACTCGACGATCGGCAGAAGCGGCGAGAGCTCGTTCGCTGCTTCCTGCAACCGGCCGGCCTTGTGGAGGGCGACTCCGCGCCAGTAGTGCGAGTTCTCTTCCAGGAAAAGATAGCGCCGGATCGGGTACAGCCATGCCTCCGGAGAGTACCAGCCTGCGCGCTCCGAGAGGGACTTGCCGAAAGCTTCTGCGGCTTCCTCGTTCTTCCCGAGCGCCAGAAGCGCCAACCCCTTTTCGTACATCGCGTTGACGTTCTTGGGGAAGACGCGCAGCGTCTCATCGAGGTCCGAAAGCGCCGCTGTGTGGTTGCCTTCCTTCTCCTCCTGGAGCGCGATGAGGTAACGGGCGTGGGCGGCGATTGCGAGCCCGCCGTCCGAGTGGGCCGTGGGGCTCGCCGCGCCTGCCTGAGCGGCCCGCAGGTAGAAATCCTTCGCCGCCGGGACGTCGCCCGTCGCCTCCTTGGCCCGCCCGAGCAGGAGCAGGGCGAGCGGCATTTTCGTGTCCGCCTGGAGCGCCTTCGAGCAGTACCGGCTCGCCCCGTCCAGATCGCCCCGCCTGAAGGCGATGAACCCGAGGAAGGTGTTGGCGATGACGTTCTGTCCGTCCTGCGCGAGAGCGTCGTTGAACTTCGATGCCGCCGCGTCGAGGTCTCCCTGCTGGAGGAGCTGAAGCCCCTCGGTTGCGAGCTCCTGCGCTTTCGCCTGCTCCGGCGTGAGAGCCGGCTTTGCAGGTGCAGGCGGAGCAGCCAGCGGCGGCGGCTGGCCAGGCTGCGGAGGAGGCGATGACGGGGCGGGCGCCGGAGCAGGCTGCGGTTGCGGAGGCGGAGAGCTAGGCGACGGCTGGGGTTGCGGCTGGGGCGGCGGAGGCTGTTGGGCCAGCACCCCTCCCGACAGCAGCGCAACTCCAACGACGAGAGAAGGCAGCGCTCCGCTAAGAATAAGAAGATGGGAGAGTATTCTTGTTTGGCGTTTCAAACGTGCCTCCACCCTCCCGATTCCACAAGATCATTATAGGTCCGCGCGAGTAGAGAGCTAGCAGCGGTCTCGAGGGGTCCCCGGACACGTCCCGCCACGGCTTCCGGCGCAGTGAACCGGCAGCAGCATTGGAGCAACGGCGCCTTGTGGGCGAGACGGCCCAGGGACGAACTCCGTGGGAGACGGAACGGAAGGGGTATCGTCTGGAAGATGCCCCTCTTCGGTGTCAGTTCTTCATGCCCTGCATCTTCTGGGCGAGCCCGGCGGCGTATTTCTCATACTGGACGCTGTCGATCTCGAAGGTGCCGAACATGTAATTGGAGTTCTCGAAGTTCCAGCTCTGGCCCGCGTCGGTGTAGGTGAGCTTTGTCGTGTTCCCCTGCAGGTACTCCTTGTGCAAAGGATCCGCACCGGGAGGGTTGACGATGTGGGAGGGCCCTCCCAGACCACCTTCGACGAGGTGGCCCGAGAAGCTGCCGTACTGACCCAGCGAGATCCGATGCTCTTTCCCTTCGACGGCGCGGATGATCGGCACGTAGCGAAGCTCGGTCTTGGGCGATGCTTCTCCGACCAGCACCTCCTTCGCGAGCGCCTTCAGAGCCTCGCGCTGCTCGGGGTTCGCCTTCGCGTCAATGTAGAAGTAGTTGAAATTCCACTTCCCGAAGGAATCAATCATCGACTGCCCCTCCGGGCTCTGGACCATGCTTCCCACCGCAAGGCCGTTCAGCGTGACATCCCCGTAGCTGCCCTTCTCGATGAACAGGAACTGGCCGCCGCTGCAGGTCATGCGCGTCGGCTTCGATCCGAACCAGCAAGGGCATGCGGCATTGCAGGAGCAGGCTTCCTCGAGCTGCCCCACGATCCTCCATGGCTTCTTTCCCGCCTCGTCTTTCTTCGCCTGCGCGAGGATCACCGCTCCGACAGCGGCGGAAAGAACGAAGGCGAGCGGCACAAACGCTCTCTTTCCGTTCATGGTGGCCTCCTTCTCGAAGATGATCGTTACGCTACCCTTGGCTCGCGCCCGGGTCAAGCGGAGGGCTGGGCGGACCGGCCGAATCAGTCCAGCGACGAGTGGACGATCTCTCCTGCGACGATTGTCGCCACAGGCCCTCCCCGCAGACTCCAGCCTCCGAAGGGGGTGTTCCGGCTCAGCGAGTGGAATCTCGCGGGCTCGACGGAGAACTCGCGTTCGAGGTCCAGGACCGTGATATCGGCGGGGGCGCCGGGCTTCAGCGTGCCGCCCGGAACCCCGAGGATCCGCGCGGGATTGACCGACATCAGCTCCACCATCCGCCCGATCGAGATCATGCCCGGTCGCACGAGACGGTCCAGGGCGAGAGAAACGGCCGTCTCCAGGCCGATCACGCCGAAAGGAGCTCGGCTGAACTCGACGTTCTTCTCGTCGCTGTGGTGCGGAGCATGGTCGGTCGCGATGACATCCACCGTTCCGTCCTTGAGCCCCTCGAGCAGCGCTTCCCTGTCCGCCCCGGTCCTCAGAGGCGGGTTCATCTTGGTCGTTGTGTCGTAGGTGAGGCACGCCTCCTCGGTGAGGGTCAAGTGGTGCGGCGTGACCTCGCAGCTCACCCGCACGCCGCCGGCGCGCGCCCGGCGGATCAGCTCCAGGCTCCCCTCCGTCGAGACATGGGCGATGTGGATCCTGCCGGCGGTCTCGGCCGCCATTGCGATGTCCCGGGCCACGATGGTGTCCTCGGCCGTCCGGTTCCACCCTTTCAGACCCAGCAGCGTGGAGATGTACCCCTCGTTGACGACCCCGCCGTCCGACAGATCGGGATCCTCGCAGTGGTCGATCACCGGGATGCCGAAGATCCGAGCGTATTCCAGGGCGAGCCTTAGCAGCCGTCCGGAGGCCACGGGCTTGCCGTCGTCGGATACTGCGATGGCTCCGCCGTCGACGAGGTCCCCCATCTCAGCGAGCTCCTCTCCCGAAAGCCCCTTGCTCACCGCCGCGATGGGATAGACCCTCACCCTGCCGCTCTTTCGCGCCTGCCCCAGGATAAACTCCGTGACCGCCCGCTCGTCGTTGACCGGATTGGTGTTGGGCATGCAGGCGACCGAACAGAAGCCCCCCGCCGCCGCGGCCGCCGTGCCCGACGCGACCGTCTCCTTCCACTCCTCCCCCGGCTCCCGCAGGTGCGCGTGCATGTCGATGAAGCCCGGGGCGAGGACCTTTCCCCTCAGATCGATCGACGCGACCCCCTGCGCCGTTAGCCGCCGTTCGAGCCGGGCGATTTTTCCATCCTCGATGAGAACATCGAGGCTCTCGTCGAGCCCCTGGGAGGGGTCGACGACCCTGCCATTTCGCAGCAGCAGCCCCACTCAGGCCTCCGGGTTCCGAATCTCTTCCTCGGCTCCCCCACCCGCCCCTCCAGACAGCAGATAGAGGACCGCCATGCGCACGGCGACGCCGTTTGTGACCTGCTCCAGGATCACGGACCACGGCCCGTCCGCGACTTCGCTGTCGATCTCCACGCCCCGGTTGATCGGCCCCGGGTGCATGATGATCGCGTCCGGGCGGGCGAGACGCACGCGCGGGGCCGTGAGACCGTAGAGTCGGAAGTATTCCCGCAACGAGGGAAAGTAGCCGCGCGTCTGCCTTTCCAGCTGCACCCGGAGCATCATGATCACGTCCACTCCCTCGAGGGCCGCCTCGATCCTCCCTTCCACCTTCACGCCGAGCCTCTCGATCCCCTGCGGGATGAGTGTCGGGGGACCGGACAGGACGACTTCCGCCCCCATCTTCCGCAGCAGGAAGATGTTCGAGCGCACCACGCGGCTATGCAGGATGTCGCCGACGATCGCCACCCGCAGCCCGGCGATCCTTCCCTTCTTCTGGCGGATGGTGTAGGCGTCGAGCAGAGCCTGCGTCGGGTGCTCATGGGCTCCGTCGCCGGCATTGATGACCGAGCAGCGGCAGATCCGGGCGAGCATATGAGGAGCGCCCGGCTCGGAGTGGCGGATGACGATGAAATCGGGGGCCATCGCCTCGAGGTTCCGTGCCGTGTCGGCCAGGGTCTCCCCCTTCACCAGGCTCGAGGCGCCCGGCGAGAAGTTCAGCGAGTCGGCCGACAGGCGCTTCTCGGCGATCTCGAAGGAGGAACGGGTGCGCGTGGAAGGCTCGACGAAGAAGTTCACGACCGTCCTCCCGCGGAGCGTCGGAACCTTCTTGATCTCCCGCTGGCTGATCTGCGCCAGCGATTCCGCCGTGTCGAGGATGAGGGTGATCTCCTCCGACGCCAGCGGCTCGATCCCCAGCAGGTGAGGACTTCTAAGGTTCACCAGGCTGCCCCTCCACCGCCGCCCCGGCCGGTCGGTTCTTCATCATGCGGACCTTCGCGGGCCTGCTTCACGCGGTCGGCCTCCTCCGGATGCCTGCCGGAAGCCCTTTCCGGACCCTGGCCAGCCATCCCCGCACGACCGCCCGCCTCGGGAGCTTCAGGCGGTGTCGGCCGGATGAGGACGGCGTCCTCCCCGTCCGTCTCCAGGAAGCGGACCTCGACCAGCTCCCGCAGGGAAGTG